>JALTWL010000151.1 GCA_027047045.1 Micavibrio sp. | reverse complement strand
AGGCGAGAAAACAGAATTTAGGGAATGGGAAAAAAACACTCCATATTTTGAGGCTTGCCTGCCAATAGAGGTAATGGCAGAGCGTGGAATTGATACGCTTAGATACGGACCAATGAAGCCTGTTGGACTTAGCAATCCCAATAGCAATGATGAGCTTTACGCAGTTGTGCAGCTTAGGCAAGACAATAGGCTTGGTACTCTTTACAATATGGTTGGCTTTCAAACTAAATTAAAATATGGCGAACAGACAAGAATATTTCGTATGATACCCGCACTTGAAAATGCAGAATTCGCACGGCTTGGCGGTATACATAAAAATAGTTTTTTAAATAGTCCTAAATTGCTAAACGGACAGCTAAGACTAAAGAAAGACAAGCGCATTAGATTTGCAGGACAAATTACAGGCTGTGAGGGATATGTTGAGAGCGCTGCAGTTGGACTTATGGCGGGTAGATTTGCCGCTTTTGAGATTTTGGAGAAAAATATAGAGCCTCCCCCAATAGAAACTGCAATGGGGGCAATGCTAAACCATATAACTGGTGGAGCAGATGCAAAGACTTTTCAGCCTATGAATATAAATTTTGGTCTATTCCCGCCTGTGCCAATAGAAATTTTACCAAATGGCAAAAAGAAAAAATTAAAAGGTATGGATAGAAAAAGATTCTATACAAACAGAGCCCTACAAGCCCTTAACAACAGTGATTGGGTATAAAATTTTGAATTGCTCTATATATAGAAGTATTTTACTGCAGTTATAACTAACTTATTGATAATAGCAAATACTTGTGGTAGCTTTTGATTGAGATTTATGCGTGGTGCGTAAATCTTGGGGCTTCACAACCCCTAACACAACCGGCTGGCATCAGTCGTTATCTTGTCGCTCTTTTGTTAGAGCGACTTTGATGCTGTTTACTCGGTCTTCTTCTCTAGGACCGGGAGACAGCGATTTATGTCCAAGGTCCTTTTACCTAAAGGTCGTTGTGCCATTAGTTGTGTAATGGTTGTGAACTCCCGGTCTCCAGAGCCCCGCTCTTGGAGGCTTTTTACTTAGTTAATAGTAAATTGAAGGAGTTCAAAAAAATGAAATTAAATAAAAATCTTAAAATAATATTAGCAACAACAGTGATAGCAACTGCGATTACTGTACCTAATATCTCTAAGGCAGAAACTGTATTTGATGGTCCATATCTAGGCTTGCAATTAGGTGTTGGTAAAACAACCTCTGATTATAATTACACCCTAACCTCAGAAACAGGAAAACTTAAAGACACAAGTATGAATATCGGCGTTATGGCTGGTTATGGTAAGGTTTTTAGTGATAAAATATATATCGGTGGTGAAATTGCTTATACTAGAGGAAATATAAGTGATAATTTTTCCATTGCAGGTGTTAATTTTAAAATTGAACAAAATGAAACTTTAGAATTAACGCCTAAAATTGGCTATCTAGTACAAGATGATTTTATGCTATATGGCAGGGTTGGCTGGGTTAGAACTAATTTTGAAACCAGTGCAGGAAATAGTAGCGATGATGATAATTTAAATGGTATCAGATTTGGCCTCGGTGCTGAGAAAATGCTAAATAGTAGTATATCAGGACGTTTTGACTTTACCTTTACCAATTATGAAGATGTAAGCTACAGAGATGGCACAACTGCTGAATCATTAAAAATTGACACAGAAGAAATTCTTGGCCGAATAGGTATAAGCTATCGTTTTTAATACTGAAAGATATAATTATAGTTACACACTATGGGGGGGCTTGAGTTGCCCCTCTTTTTTTAAGGTTTTTGGTATTTACCACGAACTAGATTTTCGTAATCTTCTCTTAGCTGCTGAGTAATAGAGCCAACTGTATATTTTATATCATCTATCTTGCCAACTGCTGTAACCTCTGCGGCAGTGCCAGTTATAAAAACCTCATCAAAGCTCTGAAGCTCATCTGGCATAATTGCTCGCTCTTCTACTTCAATTCCACGATTTTTAGCAAGTTCAATTACTGTTTGTCTGGTAATTCCATTTAAAAAGCAATCAGCTATTGGGGTATGTATTTTACCATCTTTAATCAAAAATATATTAGCCCCCGTGCCTTCTGCGACCTGTCCACGCCAATCAAGCATTAAAGCATCGTCATAGCCTGCCCTTTCTGCTTCATGCTTTGACAAAGTGCATATCATATAAAGCCCAACCGCCTTACTAGAAGTTGGAGCACAATTGGGGGCAGGACGATGCCATTTTGAAGTTTTAAGAGAAATACCTTTTTTGCGTGCGGCTTTAGAAAAATAGCTTGGCCACTCCCAAGCAGCAATGATTGTATTGATTTTTGTGTTTTTAGCAGACACACCCATTTGTTCTGCCCCCCGCCAAGCAAGTGGGCGAATATATGCATTTTTTAAGTTATTTTTCTTCAATATAGCTGTGCAAGCATCGTTTAATTCTTCTACAGAATATGGAACTTTAAAATCTAAATCTTTCCCTGAATTTATTAGCCTTTTTGAATGTTCTGTTAGTTTAAATATTTGACCATCATATGCTCTAATACCTTCAAATACTGCACTTGCATAATGAAAACCATGCGACATTATATGAAATTTTGCCTCATTCCATAAAATAAAATCTCCATTGTGCCATATATAGCCTTCTCGCTTATCAAAAGGTATAGTTTCCATTTTTTCTGTATTCCTGTTTTTTATTGTTATATAATTACTCTTTAGATGGTTATCGTATCAATATTTTTTATATTCTTGCAAGTCAGATGTCGCTTTTAATGTCAGAAAAACCTCATATTTTAGTCATAGATGATGACCAAAGATTGCGCGAATTGCTAGAGCGTTACTTAAGCGGGCAAAATATGATAGTACTAAGTGCAAATGATGCAAAAAATGCAATGGAAAAATTAAAAAGATTTGAATTTGACCTTGCAATAATAGACGTAATGATGCCCGAAGAAGATGGAATTAGCCTTGCTAGGCGTATTCGTAAAATATATCCAGATATGGCGCTTATGTTGCTAACCGCTTTGGGAGAGGCAGAAAGTCGTATCAAAGGACTTGAGGCAGGTGTTGATGATTATATGGCAAAACCATTTGAGCCAAAAGAGCTACTTTTAAGGGTAAGCGCCATTCTTAGAAGAACAAAAAAATCAAAACCAAAAGTAAGAAAAGATATTATTTTAGGCGACTATAAATATATGGTTGATAAACAAATCCTTGTAAATACAGCAAAAAATAATGAAACCGTAGCGCTCACAACAACAGAAAAGCAATTGCTTGACTGTTTAGTTGAAAAAACAGGACAAGTTGTCAGCAGAGATGAACTTGCAAATATAGGTGGTATTTCCGCTAACAGTAGAAGTGTTGATGTACAAGTAACAAGACTTAGAAAAAAAATAGAAAAAGATTCAAAAAATCCAAGATATTTACACACTATTAGGGGAAAAGGATATATCATTAGACCCGATGAGTAAAATCACTCATATAAATATTTTATTTTAAGGAGAAAATAAAACATGTCTTTAGCTGTGCAATCTCAGATATTATCTTCAATGGACGCGAAATATGTATCAGAGCTATATACTAAATTTTTACAAGATAAAAACTCTGTTAGCAAAAGTTGGGCAAATTTTTTTACTAGTATAGGCGATAGTGAGGCAGAAATACTGCGTGAAATGGCGGGTGCCAGTTGGGGACAAAATAAAATACAAGCACAAGAAAAAAATATCCCCAACGATAATAAAACCCCCAGCTTAAATAGAAAAAATTTTGATGAAGATACGATAAGAAAAGCTACTTTAGATTCTGTTAATGCTCTCATGTTAATTCGGGTATATCGTGTAAGAGGGCATTTGCTAGCTGATTTAGACCCGCTGGGGCTACAGGGTAAAAAATACCACCCAGAACTTGACCCTGCAAGCTATGGTTTTGGCCCAGAAGATATGGACAGACCAATTTTTCTAAATGGTGTACTTGGGCTAGAAATAGCAACCATGCGTGAAATTATAATAGCTGTCAAAGCAACATATTGCGGTAAAGTTGGGGTGGAATTTATGCATATCCAAGACCCAGAACAAAAAGCTTGGATACAAAGAAGAATAGAAGAAGAAAGAAACCACACAGAATTTACTCCAGAAGGTAAAAAAGCAATTTTGAAAAGACTAACCGCGGCAGAGGGTTTTGAAAAATTCTTACATGTAAAACACCCTGGTACTAAGCGTTTTGGGCTTGATGGTGGGGAGGCTATGGTACCTGCAATTGAACAAATTATGAAACGCGGTGGGCAGCTTGGAATCAAAGAAATAGTTATCGGTATGGCTCACAGAGGCAGGCTAAATGTTCTTACAAATGTAATGGGCAAACCATTTACCGCTATATTTTCAGAATTTCAAGGAAAACCTGCAAAACCAGATGATGTTGAAGGCTCAGGTGATGTCAAATATCATTTGGGAACGTCCGGCAATCGGGATTTTGATGGCAATATTGTGCATCTATCACTTACCCCCAATCCATCACATTTGGAATTTGTCAGTCCCGTTGTAATTGGAAAAGTACGCGCTAAACAAGACCAAAGACAAGATAGTAACAAAGATAAAGTTTTAGGCTTACTTTTACACGGTGACGCCGCTGTTGCAGGGCAAGGTATAGTTGCCGAAACTATAATGATGACAGGGCTTGAAGGTTACGGCGTTGGCGG
>JALTWL010000150.1 GCA_027047045.1 Micavibrio sp. | reverse complement strand
CCTAAGAATAGTAACGCCTTAAAAAATGCATGTGTAAATAAATGGAACATAGCCGCCCCATAGGCAGATACACCAAGTGCAAAGAACATATAGCCAAGCTGGCTCATGGTTGAATAAGCAATAACTCTTTTAATATCAAATTGTGTCAGAGCAATAGTTGCTGCAATTAAAGCTGTTAGTCCACCCACAACCGCAATTCCAGCCTGCACAGCTGGTGCATATTCGTAAAGTGGCGACATACGCGCAACAAGGAAAACACCCGCAGTTACCATGGTTGCTGCATGAATTAAGGCAGAAACTGGAGTTGGACCTTCCATCGCATCGGGAAGCCATGTATGTAGCCCAAGCTGTGCTGATTTTCCCATAGCGCCAATAAATAGCAATGCGCCCGCAAGGCTCAAAGCATGAATTTCATATCCCATAAAATTAAACATTACATTTGCTAGTGACGGAATATTTAAGAAAATCTTATCAAATTCCAAACTGCTAGTAATTACAAATAAAGTCATAATGCCAAGTATCAAACCAAAATCACCTACACGGTTAACTATAAATGCTTTTATTGCTGCTTTATTTGCGCTTGCCTTGTGATGCCAAAAACCAATTAGAAGATATGAGGCAAGTCCAACCCCCTCCCAACCAAAAAATAGCTGTAGAAGGTTATTTGATGTAACCAGCATAAGCATTGCAAAAGTAAATAGACTTAAGTAAGACATAAATCTTGCTTTTGATTTGTCATGGCTCATATAACCAACAGAATATATATGTACAGCAGCAGACACAACATTCACCACAAAAAGCATCACTGCAGAAAGTGAATCAAATCTAAATGCCCAAACAATGTTTAAATCACCCAAACTTATCCATCTAAAAAGCTCAATTACAATTGGCTCACCACCATCAATTGCAATTATTTTAAAAATTTTAATAGAAATAGCAGCCGCAATTAGCATAAATATACAAGTAATAAATTGTGCACCTCTATCGCCAATTATCCGACCAAATAGGCCTGCAATAATGGCTCCGAATAAAGGTAGTATAACTGCTAGTAATTCTATTTGCATTTTTCTATCTTAACCTTTCATTGTTCTAATATCATCAACGGCAATAGAGCTTTTATTTCGGAAAAATGTAATTAAAATTGCAAGCCCAATCGCCGCCTCAGCTGCCGCAACTGTTAGAATAAACATTGTAAAAACTTGTCCTGTTAAATCCTCCAAAAATGATGAAAAAGTAACCATATTTATCATAACGGCAAGTAGCATTAGCTCAATAGACATTAAAATAACTATCATATTGCGTCTGTTTAAGAAAATCCCAAATATACCAACAACAAATAATATTGCCGCAACTATTAAGTAATGCATCATATCTATCTTTAAAATAGCAATATCTGTCATTTCAGGCATCACTTAACCCCTTTCCCTGTTTCTACATGAACAATTTCAATAACATCTTTAGTATTTCTTGAAACCTGATTGGAAATATTTTGCTTTCTAACCTCTGGACGGGTACGAAGTGTCAAAACAATTGCTCCTATCATTGCAACTAGCAATATCAAACCTGCAATTTGAAATAAATATATATTATCAGTATAAATTATACGACCAAGTGCATCAGTATTGCTAATATCTGGGGTGGTGGCAACTCTATTGCTCATTGCTGATGGGGCAAATTTCCAAGAACGATAAAGTAAAAACATCTCTACTAGCAAAGTAACACCTATCAAAGCGCCAATTGGTACATATTTAACAAAACCACGCTTCATAGTTTCAATTTTGACATTTAGCATCATCACAACAAATAAGAATAAAACCGCAACCGCGCCAACATATACAACAACTAGTATCATTGCTAAAAATTCAGCGCCAAGCAATATAAACAGCCCCGCTGCATTAAAAAATGCAAGGATTAAAAATAATACTGCATAGACTTGATTTTTAGCAGTAATAACTAAAAAACTGCTTATTAATAAAATCGTTGCAAATATATAAAAAACTAAAGCTTCAACCATAATTTACCCATCTTTTTAACGATATTTAGAATCTACATCTATATTTCTAGCTATTTGAGCCTCCCACCTATCACCATTGGCAAGTAGTTTTTCTTTGGTATAATAAAGCTCCTCCCTACTCTCTGTAGAAAACTCAAAATTTGGTCCCTCAACAATTGCATCAACAGGACATGCTTCTTGACACAAACCACAATAAATACATTTTGTCATATCTATATCGTATCTAGTTGTCCTACGACTTCCATCTTCTCTTTCTTCTGCTTCAATTGTAATTGCCATTGCAGGACAAATTGCCTCACACAGCTTACAAGCAATACAACGCTCCTCCCCATTTGGGTAACGTCTAAGGGCGTGTTCCCCGCGAAAGCGAGGGCTAATTGGTCCTTTTTCAAAAGGATAATTTAAAGTAACTTTTGGTTTGAACATATATTTAAATGTTAGGAAAAGCCCTTTAAATATATCCCCTAGAAAAAAACCACGTATTGCTCTAGTAAAAAATGACATATTTTAATATTCCTCCTACAAAGCTGGCAAATTATCAGTTGCAATAAGTAACCCAGCTACAAGCAAAACCCAAAATAATGACAATGGCAAAAATACTTTCCAACCAAGCCGCATAAGCTGGTCATATCTGTATCTTGGGAAAGTTGCCCTTGCCCAGATAAATATAAATAAAATAAATGATGTTTTAAGCGCAAACCAAACAATTCCAGGCACCCATTCAAGCCATGCAAAATCAATTCCAAATGGAGGTAGCCACCCACCTAAAAATAAAATAGTAGTCATAGCACTCATTAAAATCATATTTGCATACTCACCTAAGAAAAATAAGGCAAATGTCATGGAAGAATATTCAACATTATAACCACCACAAAGCTCAGATTCACCTTCTGGTAAATCAAAAGGCGTTCTATTAGTTTCTGCTAAAATTGATACAACAAATATAATAAACATAGGAAATAAAACTAAATCTAACCAAAATGGTCTATTGACCATGACTATATCACTAAGATTAAGTGAACCCACAGTTAGTAATACTGTAATCATCACAAAGCCTATTGACACTTCATAAGATACCATTTGTGCTGCAGAACGTAGTCCGCCCAAAAAGGCATATCTAGAATTAGATGCCCAACCTGCCATTAAAATACCATAAACTCCAAGTGAAGATATGGCAAAAAGATATAAAATTCCAACATTTATATCAGCAAGCACAAGTCCCGCATCAAAAGGTATAACTGCCCATGCAACAAGGCTAAGCATAAAAGTCAACATAGGCGCTACAATAAAAACAGCCTTATTAGACCAATTGGGAAAAATAGTTTCTTTAGAAAAAAGTTTTAAACCATCGGCAAGTGGTTGTAAAAGTCCAAACGGCCCAACCATCATAGGGCCTTGTCTTAAATGCATAGCTGCCATAATTTTACGCTCAGCATAAGTAAGATATGCCACCACACCCAGAAGTGGTAAGATAATCAACGCTATTTTAAGGAGCGTATAGATAAGTGTATTTCCTACTATAAAATCAATAAATTCAGCCATTTACTTTCTTCTTCTTTATTGTTTTTTTCACAAAAATTTCTGAACATTCTTGCATAATTTTAGACAGATAACAAATAACATTTGTATTATAAAAATCAGAAATTGGAAGCTTAAAAGGAGTTTTTGTAACTTTATCAGATGTACGGGCAAAATTACACCATCTATGTGATGGCAATTGGTCCTTATATTTAAAGAGTTCATTTTCATGTATCATTCTATCGCGTAACTCTGTTAAATTATCATATGGTAATGGTCGCCCTAAATGTGCAGATAAAGAACGCAGTATTCGCCAATCTTCTTTTGCTTTACCAACAGGTGCTACTGCTTGTTTTGTATGTTGCACTCTTCCTTCTAAATTTACATATGTTCCATATTTTTCAGTATATGTAGCAGCTGGAAGAACAACGTCAGCAATTGCTGCCCCACTGTCGCCATGATGTCCTTGATAAACAATAAATGTATTTTTGCCCAACTTATCAAAAGCAATATTATCAACATTTAATAAATATAGAAAATTAAGTTTACCTTTAGTAGATGCTTTAATAATTTCCTCTAAATCCATACCGCCATTTGCCCTATTTGGAACAAAGCCAAGCATCAAAGCTGCCATTCTAGATGCTGCATTTTGCAACATGTTAAAACCTTTCCAATTATCATGCATCAAATTATACTTATCAGCTATATCTCTGGCAAGCTTGTGTATTGCTAGTCCATCTTTTCTAATGGTCGCCCCAACACCCAATATCAATGCTGGCTTTTTAGCATTTTTTAAGATTTCAGAAAAATGATGGTCGCCATCTAACACATCTTGTAAAATATCGGCGCTATTTCCTAAATGTTCATAATGATAATTAAGGTCAATTTTTGGTCCTACCACTGCAATTTTTGTATTATTATTCTTCCAGTTTCTGTAAATTCTACTATTTAAAATAGCAGCTTCCCATCTAGGATTAGTACCAATTAACAATATCGCATCAGCATCTTCAATTCCTGCAATTCCACTGTTAAATGTATAGCCAACAGGCTCAGACACATCAAATTTTGCGCCATCATTCCTGCATTCAAGGTTAGGTGAGCCAATACTAACCATTAAATCTTTAAGCGCCATAATAGCCTCTGCATCACATAAATCACCAACAATGGCAGCACTATGTTTGCCATCAACTTCTCG
>JALTWL010000149.1 GCA_027047045.1 Micavibrio sp. | reverse complement strand
TTGTCAGAAATAATACCACCAATTGGTCGTATTAACGCGCCAATAAATGGTCCCATCCACGCAAACATCAAAGCACTTGGCCCATTAGGGTTAGCAATATTATGTGTCATAACACCATCTTCACCCATAATATGTTGAAAACCAAATATCACTTTGATTGCCAAAGGAAAAGCTGCAGAAAAACCAATAAATGAACCAAAAGTCATAATATAAATTACAGTCATAACCCAAGTATGTTTATTTTCAAATATCTTATATTGACGTTTTAAATTCTGCCCAATTGCCCCTGGTATTGCTTTTAACATAAAGACAGTTAAGGCAATTACACATGGCAAGACAATCCACTTACTAACATTTAAGCCTGAGCCACCAACTTTTTCTGGCAACATAAACCAAAGACCAATTATTGCTGCAATCAAGCCAATTAAAAGCATACCTGTTATTTTAGCAAAAGCTGCAAGAGCGGAGTTAACATCTGGTGATACATGCTCATCACGGATATTGTTCATGCCAAACCAAGCTGCAATAGATAAAGGTATCAAAAATACTACCCATATAAAGCCAGCATTTTGAATCCAAGTATTAGTACCTGCAGGTATCTTACCAATTAACGTACCGCTTGTGCTTTCAAGTACCATAGGTGCACCACCAAAAACTGCCATAGTCATCGCAAGTGGCACAAGTATTTGCATTGTCGTTACCCCAAAATTACCTAAACCAGCATTCAATCCCAAAGAAAGTCCTTGAACTTTTTTAGGAAAGAAAAAACTTATATTGGACATGGAAGACGCAAAGTTACCGCCTCCAAATCCAGAAAGTAATGCCAAAATCTGAAATACCCAAAGCGGAGTATCTTTATCTTGCAAAGCAAGCCCTGCGCCAAACGCAGGAATTATTAAAAGTGCGGTGGTAAAGAAAATAGTATTTCTACCGCCAGCTATACGAATAAAAAATGTACTGGGTATGCGAAGTGTTGCGCCTGAAAGACCCGCAATCGCCATTAAAGTAAATAATTCGGATTTTTCAAAAGGAAAACCCAAATTTAACATTTGTACAGTTATAATCCCCCAATAAAGCCAAACCGCAAATCCACAAAGCAAACATGGAATTGAAATCCATAAATTACGTGTGGCAACCCCCTTACCATAGCTTTTCCACTGTTCTTCGTCTTCTGGATTCCAGTTATATAAATCTTTTGCCATTTTTTATTCCTTTCTTATCAAAAAACTTCAATCCTAAACTGTGATATAAATAAGAACTCTAAATATTTATGTTATTATTTACATCACAGCTAAATTATTTTAACTTGTCGTCGGAGTAACTCTAATCACAATATAGAAATAAAAAATTGATTAGAGTCAAATAAAATAAAATATATTAAAAAAAGGACGCATGATATGAAAATATTTGGTATAGTTGGTTGGCAAAATTCCGGAAAAACTACACTGGGGTGTAGCTTAATCAAATATTTTAAAAATAATAATCTTTCTGTGTCAGCAATTAAACAAACTCATCATGATTTTGAAATAGACAAAAAAGATAAGGATAGTTTTTTGCTTAGAAAGTCTGGAACTAACGAAATTCTTATCACATCACCCAATAGATGGGCAATAATACATGAAAACTGCAATAATGATATACCCAATATCAATGATTTAATAAAAAATATACAGCCTGTGGATATTTTATTGATAGAAGGAAATAAAACAGATGCCTATCCTAAAATATCTGTACACAGAAAAAACAATAAAAAAGCTCCACTTATCAAAGAGGCAGAAAATATAGTTGCCTTTGCAACAGATACAAAAATAAAAACAAATAAACCACAATTTGAATTGAACAATATAGCTGAAATTGCAAAATTTATTTTAAATTACTAACATCTAAGCTCAGTCAAAATCTTATATATCATATCTTTTTGTTGTTTTTCCTTATTAAACAAAATTGTCTTTATACCAAAATTTTGTAATATCTCTACAACCCTTACTTTATCATCAACAATAATTATATCTTGCTTTGTGTAGCCGAATTTACAGCAGTGATTTAGCATATTATCTATTGCTTTTTCATCGGTTTTTAAAAGCTCTCCCACCTCATCATAACCAAAGATAAATTTTGGATTAAAATATTCATATAGCCTAAGTTTAGTCAATGATTTTTTAGCCCAAAGAAATGATGCATTAGTCAAAACTCCAAATTCAAAACAATGACAATATTTATCAAATAACTTTATAATTTCATCATTAGAATTTAAAAAATCTGTTCTCAGCACTCTGTAATATTGTTGAAATAATTTATCTGCATCAAAATTAAATTTATTTGCAAATTCTTTTACCACTTTTCTTTGCCCTGTATAGTTTTTTTGGGCAAATTCAAATGCTTGCTCAAAAGAAATATCTGCCCCCATATCAATTGGGGCTTGAGCTAATGCTTTTAATGCACAGTTATAAAATTCTACATTATGCGGGCATAGCGTACCATCTAAATCCCATAAAATTAATTTTCTATCTGCGACCATTTTTGTGATATATTTTATTTATTTTTTTTGCTTTATTTGTATTTTTTATTGCATTTTGGTTAAATTCTCTGAGTACACATATAGGAGTTAAATAGCTTTTATCCGCATATTTAATATCTTGTAACTTTTTTTCATCTCCATAAGTTATTAGCAATGTTTTAATTCCTATTTTTTTTGCATATTTTAAGTTTTCATCCTTATCATCTACCATTGCAACTTCTTTTGCGGTAAGTTCCATTCTTTGCAACATTTTTTCAAAAATATTGCAAGAATCATTTTTTCCACCCTCTATCATATCCTCAGCCGTCATAATTAAATTATTATCAATAAAACCTAAGACACCAATTTTATCCAATGCTCTAAATACCCAATCACGACTAGCATGAGAAATAATAGCTATTTTTTTATCTGACGATTTTAATTTTTCTACAAAATTTTTATCACTTTTAATAAAATCTGTATCTAGATTTTTATAATAGCAATCAAAAGCCTTGTCTTTTTCAATACCAAATTCTGTATTCAGTCTTTTAATAGTATCCATAGGATAAGAGGCCTTAGCATAGTTGAAAGCCTCTCTTTTAGTCATATTTACCCCAAGTTCTATTATAGCTTTTGCCAAAGCTTTTTTTGTTGCTTGGAAAAAATCATCATCAAACGGATATAAAGAGTTATCTAAATCCCAAATTATGCCAGATATTTTTTGCATTCAATTAAAACCTATTTTAAAACACTAAATTAGTGTATATCATAAAACTATTATCACAATAAAGTTATAAATAATGACAAATAAGATAAAAATAATTGCAGCAATAATTGCAGGTGGTCAGTCTTCACGAATGGGTGGGGAAGAAAAGTGCATGTTAGCACTCAAAGAAAAACGAATAATAGAGAGAATAATAGAAAAACTATCACCACAAACAGATAAAATCATCATTAACGCCAATGGTAGTAAGGCTCGCTTTATTTTTACAGGTCTAGAAATAATACCCGATACTATAAATAAAGGCGAAGGCCCTTTAATTGGCATATACTCAGCAATGAAATATATATATGAAAATTTTGAAAATAGAGAAAACACAATGCTAATGTGTGTTCCAAGCGACAGCCCCTTCATTCCCAATAATTTGGCCAGCAAATTATACAAAGGATACAAAGATAACAATGCCAATGCAGCTTGCATTAAATTAGACGGAAAAATCAATCCAATATTTAACTTATTGCCAATATATCTATTAGATGATTTAGAATATATTGTAAAAAATACAAATATAAGGGCTGTTTATAAATGGTTGCAAAGCCAAAGATTAGCTGAAATAGAATTCAAAGACCAAACAGATTTCTTTAATATAAACACCAAAGATGAGCTAAAAATAGCAGAGAAATTAGCCGAAACTAAGCAATAACAGCATCAATTATTTGAAAATTCACATATTCATTACCACCCCAACGATTAATATTTAAATTGCCCGCTAAATGTAATACTTTATTTTGACTATTTAGCAATAATTCACCTAATTTTGTATCTATTGCTCTAAAGGCAATAGCTCTAATCGCAGAGTGATTAACCGCGCTATCTTTAAGCAAACATTGAATATGATTTTCACCCACAATTTTAGTGCTGATAATTTTTACATTAGCAAGAGCAATTTTTGGCTCAGGATTGTCAGTCCCAAATGGGGCTAATTTTTCTATATCTTTGATAAGTTCAATATTAGCAGCACTAGCAGAAATTATAGCATCTAACTTCAAGCTTGGGATTATTGCCTTTCCACCACATTGCTTTTTTATATGTGCGCGTACGTATTTTTTAAATTCTAAAAAACTATCGTGCATAACAGTAAAACCAGCTGCCATTTTATGTCCGCCGCCTGCAACTAATAGTTTTTTTTGCCTAGCTGAAATTATTGCTGCCCCCAAATCAACCCCCCTAACTGAGCGTGCGGAGGCTTTTCCTTCACCCATATCGTCAAAGCTAACAACGCAAACAGGCCGACTATATTTTTCTTTTAATCTTGAAGCAACAATACCAATAACACCAATATGCCAATTTTTGCCCTCAACAAATAAACACCAATCATCTAAATTTTCTTTATTGGTTTCTATTTGCTCTATTGCTTGTTCTAAAATTGATTTTTCTATTTCTCTGCGTTCTTGATTTAAAAAATTTAACCTATGGGCCAGCTCTTTTGCCTCATATATATTATCTGTTGCAAGTAAATTTACCCCAGTAGAGGACTCTCCCACCCGTCCCCCCGCATTTATACGAGGTCCTAATAAAAAGCCCAAATGAAATGTATTAAACTCTCCTTCAATTGATGCAACTTCTGACATTGTCCTAAGGCCTAAATTTTGTTGCATTGCCATTATTTTTAATCCTTGTGATACAAATGCTCTATTCACACCGCGAAGTGGCACGACATCACAAACTGTCCCCAAAGCAACAATATCTAGCCATCTAAGTAATTTAGGCTCTGTTATATTGTGGTTTTTATACCAGTTTTTTTGCCTAAGCAATCTATTTATTGCAATAATAGTTAAAAATACAACTCCAACTGCGGCTAAATAGCCAAATTCACCGCTTTCACAAAAACGGTTAGGATTGACAATTGCAACTGCATCTGGTTCATTTACCTCTCCTACATGGTGGTCTAAAATTATAACATCAAGCCCAGCATCTTTTGCTATTTTTAAAGGCTTAAAAGATGTTATCCCACAATCAACCGTGATAAGCAAAGATATCTCTTGTTCATTTTTTAATTTTAATAATGCATCTGAATTTGGACCATAGCCTTCTTTCATTCTATCTGGAATATAAGTAACTATATCCTTGCCAATGGATTTAAAAAATAATTTAAACAATGCGCTAGATGTTGCTCCATCAACGTCATAGTCACCAAAAATGGCTATTTTCTCGTTATTTTCTATTGCAGCTACTATTCTTTTTACAGCTTTTTCCATATCCTTCAATCTATAAGGATCTGGTAATTGTTTTTTTAAAGAAGGCTCTAAAAAGTTAGAAATATCAGAAAAATCTACTTTACGACTTACAATTAAAGAAGATAGCAACTCAGATAAATTATATTTTTGAGAAATCATCAAAGATTTTCTAGCATCCACATCAGAAAACAGCCATGATTTGCCACTAACAGATTTATCCACCTCTAACACATGCTGAGATGGTTTTTGTACTGTCTTTGTTGTTAATTTGTCTTTTATTTGTGTTGCCACATTAGGACTAAGACTATTATTTAATGTCATTTTATAAATATGACCTTATCTTAAAATTTAAAATGAATACCAAGTTTTTATATCAAAATTATGTTTTGCTTCAATTTTTCTAACTGTACCAGATTTTGAGCGCATAACGATAGAATTTGTAATTGCCCCGCTTGGGATTTTTCTAACCCCTTTTAGCATTGCCCCATCAGTAACACCAGTTGCAGCAAACATCACATCACCAGAGGCCAAATCAAGCAAAGAATATTTTTTATCTAAATCTTCAATATTCCATTTTTTTGCCCGTGCTCTTTCATCATCATTTCTAAATACTAGCCTACCCTGCATAAAGCCACCAACACATCTAAGTGCGGCAGCAGCAAGTACACCCTCAGGCGCGCCACCTATGCCAACATACATATCTGCACCTGCAAGCGGGTCAGTTGTTGCAATAACCGCGCTTACATCACCATCGCGAATAAGCTGTATTCTAGCCCCTGCCTCTCTAGTTTTGGCAATTAACTCCTCATGTCTTGGTCTGTCCAAAATACACACAACTAGCTCTTCTTTTTCAACAGATTTTAATTTTGCCAAAGCCTCAACATTTTCTTTTGGGCTAGCATCAAGGTCAATTTCGCCATTATTAACTTCGACCCCAACCGCAATTTTTTGCATATAAACATCTGGTGCATTTAAAAAACCACCCTTTTCTGCCAAAGCAACTACAGCCAGTGCATCATGCCCACCAGTAGCAGTAATTGTTGTTCCCTCCAACGGGTCAAGAGCAATGTCCACCATAGGACCATCACCAGAGCCAACTTGCTCACCAATATATAACATTGGAGCTTCATCTCGTTCCCCCTCACCAATGACAACAGTGCCATCAATATACATACTGTTTAAGGATTTTCGCATTGCGTCAACTGCGGCTTTATCTGCTGCCTTTTCATCACCACGCCCCATCAATCTTGAGGCAGCAAGCGCTGCTGCCTCTGTAACTCTGACAATTTCCATTGCCAAATTCCTATCTTGAAACGGTTTGATACCAAATGGAGTAATATTTTCTTTCACTAAATTAGACATGGCAAGACACCTCATTTTTAAAAATGTTACAGACTACGCACTAACTAAACACATAAATAATGATTATATAAGCTCTATTCTAAGCAAGCAGGGCTCTTCCAAAACTGTATCTAAAGCCCCTAAAGCAACAATTGCTTTTCTTATTCCGCATTCTTTAGTTTTATGTGTTGTTAAAACTAAAGGTACACTTTTAGAGCTACTTTGTCCATACTGTAAAATAGATTTTAAAGATACTTCACAGTCTCTTAAAATTGCAGTTACATCTGCCATCACTCCTGATACATCTTTAACTGTTAGCCTTATATAAAAGCGCCCTTCTTGAGTTTCTGCAGCTGCATATTTACAATCTTCAATATATATATTTTCAGGATACGCATTACCGCGGGCAATATCCATTATATCAGCAATTACAGCTGAGGCAGTTGCATCTCCCCCCGCGCCCGCCCCAATATATACAGTTTCACCAACTGCATCGCCATCAATAAAAACTGCATTCAAAGCGCCCTCTATACTTGCTAAACTACAATCTTTTGGTATCATACATGGTGATATATATTGTACCACCCCATCTTTTGTCAATTTTGCAATTGCAAGTAACTTTATTCTATAATCAAGCTCTTTTGCATATTCTATATCAAGAGCAGATATAGACCGCAATCCTTCAACCCTGATATTATCAAATTTAGCTTCCCCCGTAAAAGCCAGCGCAGTTAAAATAGATAATTTATGCCCAGCATCTATGCCATCTATATCAAAACTGGGGTCTGCCTCTGCATAGCCTGCCTCTTGCGCTTGCGCTAAAGCAGTTTCAAAATCAATCCCATTTTTCCACATTTCGCTTAAAATATAATTACAAGTACCATTTAATATACCATAAATAGCTTTAAAATGATTAGCTGCAAGCCCCTCTTTTATTGCTTTGATTATTGGTATTCCACCGGCAACAGCAGCTTCAAACATCAATGATACGTTGTTTTTGTTGGCAAGCTCCAAAAGCTCTGCCCAATGTTTAGAAAGCAAAGCCTTATTTGCCGTTACGACATGTTTTTTATTTAAAATTGCATTTTTTACTAAATTATATGCATCACCATCAGTGCCACCAATTAGCTCAACTACAACATCTACATTTTTATCAAATGCAATTTCAACTGCATTACTGTACCAACTAACATTATTTAAATCTAAATTTCTATCTTTATTTTTATCTCTGGCACTAACTGCGGATATTTGTATATTGCAACCACCCCTTATATTTAGCATTTCTACTTGTTTTGTAACTATTTGAAATACTGAGCAACCAACAGTTCCCAAACCAGCAATACCAAGCCGTAAATCTTTCATGCCATTATATTCCTTAAATTAGATTTAAGAATGAATTTACTCAACAATTATATCAACCCTGCGATCTTTTTTGTCATCACCTGTGCTATAAGCAGACCCAACTGATATTGTTTCCAACCGCTCTGGGCTGACACCCTTTTTATACAGTTGTTCGGTAACTTTTGTTGCTCTCTTAGCGCTCATTCTAAGATTGATTATATTTTGTTGTAAAATATCATTTGTTGTAAAAACATCATCGCTAGCATAGCCAACTACTTTAGCTGTACTGTTGGTTATTTTTAACATATTTGCCAATTCTTCTATCCTATTTTTATCAATACTGCCCAAACGTGATGAGCCATGTTTAAAATATATCTCTGTACCTTGTGAATAATTTGCATCATAATTATTGCTATAATTACTGTCATAGCTATTCCCATATGTTTGCTCCGTTGGATAGCTACCATAATCACTAACCGCATCTATTGGATATACCATCACGCTACCACCACCGTAGATTACCCTTTCTTGTGGTTGCGAAGTATCATATCTGTAGCCACTATCAGTAGCAATAGGATATTGATTTTGATAAATATTATCATAAGTCAACCCCATTTCACTATCCGTAGGTACACATGCAGACATTCCAAAAATCAGTGGCAATATAGCAAAATATTTTAACTTTTCTTTCATAGTATTTCCCTCTTAAATCGCAAAAATAGTCGCACCATAGTAACATGTTATAATAAAACTATATATCATTTTTTTGCAAATAAATCTCTGTTAATTTTATATAATGCTTGGCAGAGTTATCTATTTCTATTTTTTCTTCATCAGTTAGTTTTCTCACAAATTTTGCTGGCTTTCCAGCCCAGAGTTCCCCAGATTTTACAATTTTATTTGGAGTAAGCAAAGCGCCAGCCGCAACAATTGAATTTTTTTCAACCAAAGCCCCATCCATAATACATGCCTGCATACCTATTAAAACATTATCCTCTATTGTGCATGCATGCAATATCGCCCCATGCCCAACAGTCACATTATCGCCTATATAAGTTCCTTGTAAAGTTGATGATACGTGAATAACTGCGCCATCTTGAATATTGGTATTTCTACCAATAGAAATATCATTAACATCACCACGAACAGTACAATTGAACCATATACTACTATTTGATTTAATTTTAACTTCACCAATGACTATTGCATTTTTAGCTATAAAAACATTTCTATCAATTACAGGAGTAAGGCTGTGCACTCTATTTTTTACCTGTTCATAAAATTTTGTTTTATCTTTAATATTTTTTATCATAATTTATAAATATATTTACCTAATTCACCCAACAATATATGCTTATACAAATAAAGTTAATTTTTACCTAAAAAGTTTTTTATCTAAGCTATATGAAAATGCATAATAATCAATATAAACTAGTCAATAATCATGGTAATGTTTTGTTTATTGTACTAATTGCAGTGGCTTTACTTGCAGCGTTGTCATATGCGGTTACTAGCAGTAATAGCGGTGGTAATATTGATAGAGAGCGAAGCGAAATACAAGCTGCTGAAATAATACAATTCACCAATATCATTGCAAGAACTGTTGATAGAATACATATGATTAACAGATGCGATTACACAGAAATAAGTTTTGAAAACCCAACTGTTTCTGGCTATGTCAATCCAAATGCTCCCGCAGATAAATCATGTCATATTTTTGACCCAAATGGTGGTGAGCTTACTTGGAAAAAACCACCCATAGGTGTAAATGATAATTCAGATTATGAATTTACTAGTAGGGCCCATATTCCCAAACTTGGTAAAAGTTGTTCTAGTTCTGGAGAAACCGATTGTTCAGAATTAACTTTACTATTATTTAATTTAACGTTAGATGCTTGCAATGGTCTTAATCTAGGCTTTTCTTACAATTTTAGCCTTCCCCCTGAAAATAATGGAACAATTACTAGTGAAAAATTCACTGGAAGTTACTCTATGAATGACACAATATCTGCTGGCGGTGTCTTAGATGGGAAAATTACTGGCTGTTTCAGAGAACAAGGCGGTGCAAGACGCTATATATTTTATTACGTATTGGCAGTTAGATAGTTTTTTTTAGCAAGGTTCTTTACTTATATATATTTGATTTGCTACTATCCAAACTAGTTACAACCCATATATTAGGAGGAATTGATATGAACGATACAATACTGCAAGCTGGCATTGTAAGCGGTGAGGCTTACAAAACATTGCTTAGAGAATGTAAAATGGGGGGCTATGCACTTCCTGCTGTCAATGTTGTTGGTACAAATAGCATAAATGCCGTTATGGAGGCTGCTGCTAAAAACAAATCTGACATCATAATACAACTTTCTAATGGCGGTTCACAATTTTTTGCAGGCGCTGGTATGGCAGATAGTTTTGAAGCTAAAGTTTTAGGCGCTGTGTCTGCCGCTAAACATGTTGATTTGCTCGCAAAATATTACGGTATTTGCGTAATTATGCACACAGACCATGCAAATAGAGAGCTTATTCCTTGGGTGGAAGCAATGATAGAATATAGTGAAGAATATTTTGCTCAAACTGGAAGACCTTTGTTTAGCTCTCATATGCTTGATTTATCTGCAGAAGACATTGACTTTAACCTATCACAATCAGCTAGACTGTTAAAACGTATGGCACCCATGGGAATGAGCCTTGAAATTGAGCTTGGTGTTACAGGTGGTGAAGAAGATGGTGTTGGCTCTGATGATAATATAGGTGCAGACAATCCAGCACTTTACACACAGCCAGAAGATTGCCTGCGTGCTTATGAAGAACTATCTCCAATTGGTCATTTCACCCTTGCTGCATCATTTGGAAATGTTCACGGTGTTTACAAACCAGGTAATGTAAAACTACGCCCCGAAATATTAAAATCATCTCAAGAATTGGTTGAGCAAACTCAAAATACTGTAAAAAATCCTCTTGATTTAGTATTTCATGGTGGCTCTGGCTCTGAAAAAGATAAAATCAAAAAAGCAATTGAATATGGTGTGTTTAAAATGAATATTGATACAGATACTCAATTTGCTTTTGCCCAAGCAGTCGGAGAATATGTCCAAGAACATAAAGTCGCTTTTGAACATCAAATAGACCCCAATGACGGCACACCATATAAAAAGCTATATGACCCAAGAAAATGGCTTAGAAAAGGTGAGCTTTCAATGGTAGCTAGACTTGATGAGGCCTGCAAAGACTTAGGTTCTGTTGGAAAAAGCCTTGCTTTAAAAAAAACAACTGATATAGCGGCATAATTATAAATATTAATATTAATATAGTTGCACCCTATTTCATATGACATGGGGTGCAGCGAACTACTTCTTCATTTTCCAGCTCATACAACATAACAAATTTACGCATTCGGGCTTCTTCCAAATAATCTAATTTAAACTCCTCTATTAAAACTCCACCCTTACCAGCAGATATAACAAGTTTTTTTTCATCAAGCACGGAAAATGTTAAATTTTCCTCACCATCTGTTGTCAGTATATCCTGTTTAGCAAATAGTAAGGTAACGCCTGTGTGAATAGTAAACATAACCTCATAATCTGTAATTGTTGTATATTCTGTCATTTGGTTGCTTTCACGAATAAATTATCCTAATATCCAATTTAAGCATAACAGATTTTCTATTAACAAAAAGTTGAATTGCTATGTCAAAATACAATATATTTTTAGATATAAATGATAATATAACTAAAGAAATATTATGTGAGTTTTTAAAAGATAAATATAATATTCTTAAAAATTATACTCCAGATAATAATTGCCTGATAATTTCTAATAAAATTACTGAAATTAAAAATTCAATAATAATAAGTGAAACAATAAGGCTGGGCGATATATTGGACAAAATAGAACAAAAAATTGCTGCAAATATGGCTGAAAACTTACTTGCTGATATTGAAATAAATTCTTTTGTACTTTCTGCTAAAATGAAAGAATTAAAATTTATAAATAATAAAATACAGCTAACAGAAAAAGAAATTGCAATTTTGCTTTATTTTTATGAAAAACGTGAGGTTTGTATTACAAAAGAAATGCTTCTAAAAGATGTTTGGAATTATAATAGCAACGTTGATACTAGGACAATAGAAACACATATTTACCGGCTTAGGCAAAAAATTGCGGATATATCAGGTGGAAAAGAATTGATTATTACATTAGATGATGGATATAAGTTGATATAAATACCTCCAAAAAAAAACCTCAAATTAGATATTCTTCTAACTGAGGCTTTTTTAATTTGGTTTTATATAAATTATAAAGAAAAAGAGAAATATATACTCTTAAGTATAGTTTAACCTTAAAGTTGTAAAATTTTAGTTAATGATTATTTAATTTGTAAAAATAAATTGCTTGCATTATTGAAATAATTATATTATACAACATAGTCTTGTCTAATATTGAAATTTTAGACATTTGGTTTTATATATTATTATTTGATATAAATTAAAAGGATAGTTAGTTATGGCAGTTCCAAAGAAGAAAACATCTAAATCAAAACGCAATATGCGCCGTTCTCATGATGCGTTGGCACAACCTGTCTATACTGAGGATAAAAATACAGGTGAATTTGTAAGACCTCACCACGTGTGTTTAAAAACTGGCATGTATAAAGGTGAACAAGTTATAGAGCCTAAGGAATAATTGCATTGCTTTTTTAAATAATTTAAACTAACACAAACAGCACATAATCTTATCTGTGCTGTTTTTGACGTTAGGGGTTTTTAAAATTGAAGAAAAATTTTACAATTGCATTAGATGCTATGGGCGGGGACAACGCACCAGATATAGTTGTAAATGGCGCTGCTCTGTCAGCTCGCATGCACAAAAATATGCAGTGCTTATTTTTTGGTGATAAAAATAAAATAGAGCCTATTTTATCCAACCACCGGCGTTTATCTAAAATATCCAAAATAATTCATACAGATAATGCGGTTTTGCCAAATGATAAGCCAACCATAGCGCTTAGAAAACGTAAAAATTCAAGTATGAATTTAGCAATCCAAGCAGTTGCCAACAAAGAAGCTGACTGTGTTATATCTGCAGGTAATACTGGTGCTTTGATGTTACTTGCTTTATTTGGCTTAAAACCACTCCCTCAAATATCAAGACCCGCAATTGCGTCTTACTACCCAACAATGAAAGCAAATAAGCGTACTGTTTTATTGGACATGGGGGCAAATTTGCAATGTTCTGCAAAAAACCTAGTTGAATTTGCTTTTTTGGGAAGTACATTTGCCCAAGTTGTACTAAAAGTAGATAAACCAAGTGTTTGCCTTTTAAATATTGGTACTGAAGATATGAAGGGCAAAGAAGAACTAAAAGAAGCAGCATCACTATTGGCAAATATTAGCCTACCTGGTAGTTTTAATGGCTTTGCTGAGGGTGATAATATTATGGATGGTAATATTGATGTTGTTGTAACTGATGGTTTTACTGGCAATGTTGCACTCAAAACTTCTGAAGGAACAGCAAAGCTAATCGCGTCAATGTTAAAATCTGCTTTTAAATCTTCTCCTATTTCATGGCTGGGTTATCCCTTAATATTGCCAGCCCTTTATAAGTTAAAGAAAAATATTGACCCAAGGCTATACAATGGCGGAGTATTTTTAGGACTACAAGGACTTTGCGTTAAAAGCCACGGAGGAACTGATGAGATTGGCTTTTCAAATGCCATCAATGTAGGCGTTAAAATGGTACAGGGGCAATTCAACAGTAGGCTAGCAGATACAATTGAACAAGTTAATTGGCAACAAGAGCCTAAAAAATAAAAAATCTATAATTTGGAGCGGATAAAAATGTCAAAAACATATAGTAGGATAATAAGCACAGGCGCCTATCTTCCTAAAAAAATCCTTACAAACAAAGAGTTAGAGAAAATAGTTGATACTTCTGATGAATGGATAAAACAAAGAACTGGTATTGAAGCACGCCATATAGCAAAAGGCGAAGAAACAACTTCTTTCATGGCAAGCAAGGCGGCGATACGGGCATTAGATAATGCTAAATTATCAGGCTACGATATTGATGCTATTATTTTAGCGACAACAACAGCTGATAGAACTTTTCCTGCCTGCGCTGTTACAGTACAAGATAATATAGGTATGGAAGATAAATCATTTGCCTTTGATGTACAAGCTGTTTGCTCTGGTTTTATATATGCTTTATCTATTGCAGATAACTTTATCAAAGCTGGACAGATAAAAAGAGCTCTCGTTATAGGAGTAGATAGTTTTTCCAAAATCCTTGATTGGAATGACAGAACAACATGTGTATTATTTGGCGATGGTGCAGCAGCCGTTGTGGTAGAGGCAACTAATGATGAAAACAGTATGATATTGTCAACCCATCTTTACTCTGAGGGAAAATATAGAAATATACTACATACAGATGGTGGAGTATCACTAAATCAGCAAACTGGATATGTAAGAATGAACGGACAAGAAGTTTTTAAACATGCCGTTAAAAGAATGAGTGAGGCCATTGATGAAGCATTAAAAGCGAATCATTTAACTGCTGATGATATTTCTTTTTTAGTTCCCCACCAAGCCAATAAAAGAATTATAGATAGTATTGCAAAAAAACTTAAACTTCCACATGAAAAAATCATATTAACCCTTTCAAAACATGGCAACACTTCTGCTGCATCTATACCTTTAGCCCTACATGAAGCCGTCAGTGATGGTCGTATAAAGCGTGGTGATTTACTAGTTATGGAAGCAATGGGAGCTGGTCTTACTTGGGGCTCTGCTCTTGTTAGATGGTAAATAAATAGCTTTTATTTTCAATGGGTAATGGCAATATACTATATTTTTGCTTTTATTTTTATCTCTTTATTATTGACTGTTTTTATTCTCTTGGGTAGCTTAGTTACTGTATTGTTTTTAGCTTAATTATTAAGGGGAGCGACTACATGGAAAATACAAATACAGTAACACGCGCAGATCTTAGCCAAGCGGTATATGAAGAAGTTGGACTATCTCGCCACGAATCGTCTGAACTTGTGGAAATGGTTTTAGAAGAAATTTGCTCAGCACTTGAAAAGGGAGAAATGGTTAAAATATCTTCTTTTGGCACATTTTCGGTTAGACAAAAAGCTCAAAGAATTGGGCGTAATCCCAAAACTGGGGAAGAAGTTCCAATCCTTCCAAGAAAAGTTTTGAGTTTTAAAGCAAGTAGCACCCTAAAAGATAGGGTTGAAAGTGGTAATAAATAAAATTACCCAACTTAAACTTAATTTAATTTTAAATAAAAATAGCTATTATAATAACATCAAACTATTAGATAGGAGAATATATAGGTTATGCAGCAAAATATACAGCAGAATGAAACGAATAAACAATCATCTAATAACAATAATAATAAAAAACTTTCACGCAAAACAAGACGTGGAAAAAAATCTGCTGGTGCCTTTCAAACCATTAGTGAAGTTGCTTCAATTTTAGGCGTACAACAACATGTTCTTCGTTTTTGGGAAAGCAAATTTTCACAAATAAAGCCCTTAAAACGTGGAGGTGGACGTAGATATTATAGACCAGAAGATGTTAAACTTCTCAAATATATTCAACATTTATTACATGATGAAGGATATACAATTAAAGGTGTACAAAAACTGCTTAAATCTACGCGTGGAAATTTAAATGCCTTAGATAAAAAATTATCAAAAAATATTTCTAATTCTCATTTAGATAAAGATGCAGAAGATACTAATATCGCAAAGCCAAAACTAACTGAAACAAAAAAAGAAGTACTACGCACCATGCTAGATGAGCTAAAAGCTATGCGTGCATTATTAAACTCATAGTAATTTTTTGCTTGTTATTTTATAAAAATAAAGTGATATTAAATCTTACTTTCTTAAATTTACGGACCGTAGCGCAGTCTGGTAGCGCGTTCGTCTGGGGGGCGAAAGGTCGCGGGTTCAAGTCCCGCCGGTCCGACCATTTATTTTGACTAAGGACTGTAGAAAAATATGCATAAGAATATACCTCTTTTAAAAAATGATTTATTAAAACCAGTAATAAAAATATTAACTGATTATCCGCGTGATGACCTTGCAAGTGATGAGGTGGAACAGTCTTTGATTACGGCTTGCGCCATGGCTGATTTAGATTATTTTTCTTGTGATGTTGGAGCAATTAAAGCCATGGATACTGTAATGGCTGCATTTAAAACAGCGCAACTTGCTCTTAATTCAAAATTAGGATATGGGCATATATTTTTAATCAATTGCGCCCCTCGTAAAAATATAATTAGCTCTAAAAGCAAGGGAGAAGGCGTTACAATCGGTATATTAGAAAATGGTGTTACTATTCTTACCGTTAATTCTGGTTATGCCCTAGCGCCATTTGCCTCACTGATAGATGAAGGTAAAGCATGTTTTTTTGAAAGCAAAATACCAGATGAGGGGTCACAATTTCGCTCTAGAGATTTTTTTCCAGATGCTGCGGTCAAGCTAGCTGTATTTTTAAGAGATAATTTAAAAAATCTGGGAGTAGATAAAATAATAGAACTACTAAAAAATAATAATATAAAAGCGATAATACAAGATTTTAATCTAATAACAAAAGAAATTGATAAAACTAATATAGCAAAACTTCCTACAGGAGCCATTTGGTATATTGATAATTTTGGTAATATAAAAATAAATATTTCTCACGACATTATCACAAATACTTACAATGTTGGTAGTAATGTTGTTATTGCAGTGAAAGACTGTATTGCTGATGCGGTTGTTGGTGGTGTTGGTTTTAGCCAAGGAGAAGGCATACTTGCAATTACCAAAGGCTCATCTGGTTGGCATGGCTGTAAATTTACAGAAGTATTTCTGCGTGGAGGAAGTGCAGCTAAAATCCTAAAAGATGCAACCTCTGGTGAACAACTTTATATAATACTCAAAGAAGATTTAAGAGCCGCGCAAAAAATACTCCGTGATGCAGGCATACAATATATTGGAAACCACAATCTATTTATGATGTCAGAGGCAAGATTACTACAAATGTTTGCTCATTATGGGTTAATTCAAAATGGCTACGATGCTAGCGTTTTACAAGAAAAAATTAAAACTAACAGCCTAGTTGAGTTTTTAAATAAAAAAGAAGGAACAAAATAAATGTCTAAACATGATATTTTATTCGTATATGTTACAGTTCCAAATAAACAAGAGGCTGATGAAATATCAAAATCTCTAGTAAATGAAAAATTAGCTGCCTGTGTAAATATCATAGAAAATGTAGATTCGGTTTATATATGGAATGGTGAGGTTCAAAAAAATACTGAGCTTGTACTCATTGCAAAAACTCATAAACAAAAATTAGCGCAACTCAAAAATAAAATATTACAGCTACATAGCTATGATTGTCCATGTATAGCTGTTTTTGGTCCAAAAGATATGCATTTAGATTTTATGAAATGGATAACATCAGAATTAAATATAGATACTAATTAGTTACCTGTAAGGTATTGTAATACCACACTCTTAAGTTTTTATTTTTTATTGATATTTTTCATTGACAAATATGTTTTAATTCGCCATAAATGGCAACGGTTTTTAATTTTTAATTAAATGGAGTGCAACAACAATGAAAACCTATTCTATGAAACCGTCAGAGGTTGAAAAAAAATGGTGGATTGTCGATGCTGAAGATGTTGTTTTAGGAAGGCTTGCAAGCCAAATAGCTCTAAGACTTCGTGGTAAGCATAAGGCTGGATTTACCCCACATATTGATTGTGGTGATAATGTTATCGTTATAAATGCAGATAAGGTTCGCTTAACTGGTCGTAAACGTCAATTTGATACACATTACTGGCATACTGGTTATCCAGGTGGTATTAAAAAACGTACCAAAGGACAAATTTTAGATAGTGAACATCCAGAACGTGTTATTATGATGGCTGTAAAGCGCATGTTACCCAAAGGACCTTTAGGCCGTAAACAACTAACATCTTTGCGCGTTTTTGCAGGTCCTGAACACACACACGAGGCTCAAAAGCCTGAAATTTGGGATATTGCTGGTATGAACCCCAAAAATAAACGATAAGAGGTAAAACAGATGGCAGATGATAAAAAAACACTTGCTGATTTAAAAAATGAAGTAAAAGCTACAAATTCTGAAAACAAAGAAAGCAAAGAAACTAAAACAACTGAAATAGTCAAAGCAGAGCCTAAATTGGATAAATTAGGACGTGCATATGGTACAGGTCGTCGTAAAGATGCAGTTGCTCGCGTTTGGATTTTTCCAGGCTCAGGAAGAGTAACTGTTAATGGTAAAGACCAAGAACATTATTTTGCAAGGGCAACTCAAAGACTTGTTTTAAACCAGCCATTTGGCATAATAGAAAATGCTGGTAAATTTGATGTTATGTGTAGCGTTAAAGGTGGTGGACTTTCTGGACAAGCTGGCGCTGTTAGGCTTGGCATTGCAAGGGCTCTTGTGAATTTCAACCCAGAATTTAGAACTAGCTTGAAAAAAGCGGGCATGCTTACTCGTGATAGCCGTATTGTTGAACGTAAAAAATACGGACGTCGCAAAGCACGTCGCGGTATGCAATGGGCTAAACGTTAAGTTTTGTACTTAAATATTTCTATATGAATATATGGAGTATCACAAAATTATGTGGTACTCCATTTTTATGAAATCTAAACAGACTGTACAATTAACTGTTCACCTGTATTCCAATCAATTGTTCTAGTATTTCCAACAATACTATCGGACACTACTGAGCCCGTTTGATTTAATACATTTATATCTGCAAGAGCAATGGTAGATATATCTACAGAAATAGTCAAATTACCAACAGAACCTGAAATAGCATTTATGTCATCATCACCAATATCAAATGTGTCCGCACCCAACAAATCTGTAGCCGTGAAGTCTAATTCTTCTACATTGGTAAATAAGCTTGCAAATTCAACCCCATCTAACCCACCAAAATCAGACAATGTATTACCACTACCATCGTTACTAACTTGAACCACATCTGTACCATTGCCAGTATCAACACTTGTTAATGACGATACAGATAGGGTATCTAATGCAAGTGTATCATTTAGAGCAGTTAAAACAAAGGAATCCATATTAGAAACTGTATCAGTATCACCATTTGCCTGCGTAATTGTACCAGATGTTCCACTTAATGTGCTTGTTGAAATTGCAGATGCTGAAGCAGCATAAGTCAAAGTATCAGTGCCAGTACCGCCATCAAAAGTATCATTGCCAGCACTTGCATTAAATGTATCATTACCATCTAAAGAATTAACCGTATCCGCCCCTGCTGTACCTGTAATTATGTCAGCTTGGTTAGTGGTAAAATATGTTTCAAAATTAGTAAATGTATCTGTTGAACTATCACCACTATAAAATGCTGTACCTGCTGTTAAATCTAGTGTAATACCGGCTGCGGTTAAATCATCAAATCTAAGAGTGTCTGAGCCTGTGCCACCATCTAAGGTATCAGCCCCCTCACCACCTCTAATTACATCATTGCCTGCCATGCCTTGTAGGTTATTAGCTGTGCTATCGCCTGTAATTGTATCTGCACCCGCAGTGGCAATTATATTTTCTATATTACTAATTGTAGTATTGTCTTCACCTGTTACATTGACTGTAACCGCAGTTGTACCATTTAAAGTAATATCAATTGCCGTTGCCGTTAGTAAATTTGCAAAGCTAATTGTATCTGCGCCTGCGCCACCATCAACATTATCTAAACCTGCGGTGGCGTAAATTATATCTGAACCTGCGCCCGCATTTATAATATTTAAATTTGCATCACCTGTGATATTATCAGCAAAGCCTGAACCCGTTACATTTTCTATGCTAATCAATGTATCTGAGCTACCATCGCCGTCATTGCTAGCAGTG
>JALTWL010000148.1 GCA_027047045.1 Micavibrio sp. | reverse complement strand
TGCAGCAACCACATCAGTCATACCTTCATATACTGCAAGGCCAACAAAGCCCTCTGGTGAACTTAAATCAATAGAATTGCCCTGCCCATTAAGATTATTTTCTATATTCTTAGATATTGCATATAAGACACGCCATTTTTTTTTATCGTATATTGCGTAATAAAGCTCCTCCGTAGCTCCATTTATAGAGCATTTATCTAGTTTTTTTGCCCATATTTTATCCCATCTAGATGGTTTTGGAATTGTAATACTATGCTTTACAGGCTCTCTGCCATCACTTGATATTATAAGCTCTGTTTTGAATTCATCTTCCATGCTGAGCATTTCTTCAGAGGTTGGAATACCAATCTTATTTAACTTCATTGGGCGATACATCTGTTTTAATCCTCAAAAATATGATTGTCAAATATATTATACTATATCACACAACAATATGTCAATATAAATATGGGAATTACAGCTTTTTTATTTGAGATTTTATTTCTAGTAAGTCCTTCCAAGCCAATCTCTTTTGGGCAGGTGATCGAAGTAAAAAGGCAGGATGAAAAATAGCCATTGATTTTATTGATTTTTTTAAATTTTCACTTGTATAGTCAAACCATTTACCACGTAATTTTGTTATCCCAAGACTACTTTCTAACAGAGTTTTTGCCGATATATTGCCAACATATATTAGTATTTCAGGCTCTACTAGCTCTATGTGGCGTTTTATAAAGGCTGTACAAATAGCAATTTCAGATGTACTGGGTGTTCTATTACCAGGAGGACGCCAATTTACTATATTGCTAATATAAATACTATCTCTATCAAGCCCAATTGCTCCGAACATTTTATCAAGTAGCTTTCCACTTTGCCCAACAAAAGGTTTACCAACCCTATCCTCATCTGCACCTGGGGCTTCCCCAACAAGCATAATTTTAGAATTAGGATTACCATCAGCAAATACCATATTCATGGCAGTTCTTTTTAATGGACAGCCATTGAATGATTCTATAGCTTTTTTTAAATCCTCAATATTACCGACTTTAGTAGCTAGTTTTTTTGCCTCTATGCTTGCCTCTGCTGTGCCTAAACTATCGGGATTTTTTTCTATATAACTCTTAGATATGTCTGCGGTTTGAATATCAAGATTTTTTAGTATGGGAACAGGCTTTTCCTTTACATCATTAGCTTCATTTAAAAAATTTCTAATATTTGGAAATGAGGCATCACTGTAATTAGTTATATCACTAGATATAACATCAGTTACCCCAACTTCTGCATACCATCTTAAAGTAGCTAAAATATCTATTTTTGTTAGCTGTTTTTGTTGTTTCATATTTAAATATATAAAGGAAATTTTATTTATTTGCCAGCTATAAAAAGCGGGACGATTCTGTTGCTAGGAACGCCCCCAACCCCACCTATTTTATGTCAATAAAATAGGAATTGAATGCTTTAGCACCCAAACTATTAAGCTACAAGAGCTAGTTCAGGAACTTGACGATTATTATCGTTTGCATTTATAACATTAGACCGATAACGGCGGTACTCCACCGAGTGAAAGCTATACTGCTTTTACTACGCACGTCGATCCTATTTCGGCCCCATCATAACAACATGGTTTAATATCCCGCACACAGTTAGTAATTTTACTTAACTACAAGCACCGCCCACGGCTTATGTTGTTATGGTGGAGCCGTCGGGTACCGCCCCCGAGTCCGTAACGCCTATTTTGCAGCGCCTTTATCACCATAGTTAGCTTAAGCTAACAGTTCGATTATAGCATATTTTTTAGACAAAAACTATAAAATAGAAAATATAACTGTATTTTTCAGTTAAAAACTGTCTTTTCTTGCTCTAATTTCAGTAAAAACTTCTAAATCTGATACATCTTCCATATTTACAGCCTTCTTAAATTGTGGAATGTCACACCTAAGAAAAGGATTGATAGCTTTTTCAACAGCAAGGAGGCTGGGAACTGTTGGTTTGTTTTCATAGCGCATTTTTCTTATTTTTGTAACATAATTTTGTAATAAAGGATTATTTTTTTCAACAGTCAAAGCAAACTCAGCATTAGTTTTAGTATATTCATGGGCTGGGTATATAATAGTTTCTTCGGGTAGTGAACGGAGTTTTTTAAGAGATTCCCACATTTCTTTCGGTGTACCTTCAAAAATTCTGCCACAGCCAAGAGAAAATAAAACATCACCACAAAAAACTATATTTTCCTCCCTAAACCAATAGGCAACATGACCTTTTGTATGACCTTTAACATCGATTACTTGAGCACGTAATTTGCCCAATCTAACACCGTGTCCATCTATTACAGGTAAGTCTATATTTGGAATTTTATCATACTCAGCTGCAGGTGCTACAATTTCACATTCTGGAAATTTTGCTTGTAGCCTAGCATTGCCCCCTGTATGGTCATGGTGGTGATGCGTATTAAAGATACAGTTAAGCTCAAGTTCATGGTTATCTAGCCAATCTAAGACAATTTCTGCCTCAGTTGGATCAACAACCCCCACCATCTTTGTTTCTTCACAAGTTAAAATATAAATATAGTTATCTTTAGAGGCTTGCAGCTGAGTGATTTTCATAATAATTGCACTATTTTTTGAAGTTATCTAGGTCTAGGAGAACCATATTTATTACTAGTTGTAGAGTCGTTCTCTTTATTTAGAGTTATTGATGCTTGCACAGCAAGAACTGAGTTTAACTGTTTTTCTAGCTGTTTTATATCTTCAACTAATATGGCTATAAGTGCCTCATTCGTTGCTAATTCTTGGCGTAATTCACCTATATCTGCCCCAGTTTTTATAATTTTATCCACATTAAAGAAGTATTCTTTCGTTCTTGCAAGCATCATTTCATTGTAACTTGGTGATGTTGTCGTTTCGTTAATAGGAACACCCGCTTGAACACGAATATTTTGAACAGCTATTCCAGTTCCCACCTCTAACTCTGTTTCTGGTATTCCAACCCTTCTTGAAATAATACCAGATACAACATTGATTAGCGGTTGTCTTAAAGCTGCATAATGGTCCCTTAAAAGTCTTAATCTTCTTACTTCATCAGCTATTTCTATATCTGATACGGTTGCATCTTCTGGAAGAGGCATCAAAGGCTTGCTATCAACTAAATTTGTTAATATAGCATTTGCAGCCTTTCTTTCATTAGCATTAGTCATATCAATCGTATCACGGAACAAGAATCTTTCAATATCTATATCAGCACCTGGTACATTATTTGGTAATGGAGCTATATTGTCACAACCATTATATCCCGCATTATCTGTTGTATCTGCAAAAATTTGACAATAATTTGTCCATCTTATATTAGCATATCTATCTGGACCTTCTTCAGTGCCAGAGCCTGGAAGATTAAGTGCACGTGCGGCAGCTTGTGTATTTATAGCATCTTTTATTTCTCGCCCTGTTTGTAGTGCTTTTTGAGCAGAATTTGCAATAGTTGCCATAGCACAAGCATTTTCACCAGGCTTTAGTCTTTCAATTGCCTCTTTTTCTTTTTGTTGTAGAAGATTTTGTGTTTTAACTTGATTAGCAGCATCAATAAACGAACCAATAGAACGCGACTGGTCAATTACAGCAACGTTAAGCTGTTCTGTCATATCTTGTATAGATGCTCTAAAGCCTTGGGCTTTGTTGTACCAATCATCTATCATAGTTCTAAATTCTTCTCCCTCAATTGCACCAACAGCATTTTCAATACCGGCATCAACAACCGATTCTATGCAAGAAGAAAGAAAACTATTTAAGTTAAAATTACCAAGCAGAATGTCAAGTGCGGCTCTACTAGTGTCAATTGAACAGCGACCATTGCCACCATTATTATCGTATCCAGGAGGAAGCCAACTTGCGATACCTGTTCCACCAGTGGTTGTATTAGGATTGCCACCCGGACATAATTGCTGTCCCGTCCTTGGGTTAGTTATACAATTACCGTTACCAATATAATCATCTCCCGGATCAATCCAATTTCCCTGTACATACATTAGCTCAGGTAAGTTCCAAGGAACTTCTACTCCATTTGCTAAATACTGAACTGCAACTATGCATGATTCACCAGGTAAAGCAATGCCTGCCTCTTTATCGTATGCATCATTGCTACAACTTAAACCATCACCATCCCAATCTTCAGAAAAAGGTCTTGGCGTGCCATTGATAGAGGTAATAAAATCGCCCCCTGCACTAGCTCCACCACCAGTACTAATAACTGTTGTCATTAGCTGGCAACTATTAGCGGGAGGCTCTATTATTGTAGGACGATTAGGATTCATATCATCTGGGTCAATTATACATGGAACACCATCTCCATCATTGTCTATGGGAGGACATGTTTCTGTATTATCAAATTGGCATGCTATACCATCACCATCTGCATCAACGTTAGTTTGTTCTTCCATATACATAGGAGGTGGACAGCTTTCATCAGGATCAGTAACACAGGCTATTCCATCACCATCAGCATCGATTGTTTCATGAAAAGGAACAGTAACACTGTTTCCAGAAGAAAAACTTACATTTGGTCCCCAAAGAATATCGCCAACCTGAATCTGAAAAGTTGGTATTGGTACATGAGTTGGACAAGCAGGTTCATCATAATTATTTCCACCATCTTGGATAGATATACCAGTATCTCTGCTACAATCAACTCCATCACCATCAGCATCGATTGCCCCACAAGGCTCATCAGAATCATAAAAACAAGCTATTCCATCACCATCTACATCAGCAGTTGTATTTTGTGGATTATTAGCATCATATAGCACCTCTCCCATACTAGAGAGCGTTATAACCACACCACTAGTCGCCTGACATCTAGGCTCTACGGGCCAATTGT
>JALTWL010000147.1 GCA_027047045.1 Micavibrio sp. | reverse complement strand
AAAATCATGTACCAAAAGAATTTGTTGTTAAACATAGAAAATTAGTTGGTATGATATTTGAAAGGGTAGAGGCTGTCTATGATGAAAATGGTAGACGCAGTCTTATCCCAACTGGTGAAGATGATGTATTTTTTGAATGTGATGATGTAATAATTGCTATCGGTCAAGACAATGCATTTCCTTGGATTGAGCGTGATTTAGGAATTGAATTTGGCAAATGGGATTTGCCAGTACTTGACAAAGTTACATTTCAATCTACCTTACCAAAAGTATTTTTTGGCGGGGACGCGGCATTTGGACCTGAAAATATTATCACTTGCGCGGCACATGGACATCAAGTTGCAATTTCTATTGATAAATTTTGCAAAGGTGAAGATTTACACGACCGTCCTGCACCGCATGTAACTTTGCTTAGCCAAAAGATGGGTGTACATGAATGGATGTATGACAATGACATATCAAATGATGCTAGATACGTTGTTCCTCACGCAGATTTAGAAAAAACTCTAAATGATATAAATATGGAAGTTGAGCTAGGTTTTGACCTTGAACTTGCGTATAAAGAGGCTATGCGATGCTTAAATTGTGATGTGCAAACAGTCTTTACAGAAGATTTATGCATTGAATGTGATGCTTGCGTTGATATTTGTCCTGTAGATGCAATAACCTTTACAGACAATGAAGATGATGAGGATAAACTAAGGGCAAAATTAAACGCTCCTGCTGACAATAAAGAGCAAGATTTGATGATATCTAACACAGTTCCACAAACAGGTAGAATAATGGTTAAGGATGAAAATATTTGCCTGCATTGCGGGCTTTGTGCCGAGAGATGCCCAACTTCTGCTTGGGATATGCAAAAATTTCTATATAAAGTTACCAAAACTATTGATAGTACAAATAACGATGACAGTGAAAATATAGCTGCCAAGACGGAGGCTGCATGACAAAAATAAGCTCAATGAATGATTTTGTAATTAGATTTGCCAATGTAAATGGTACAGGCTCTTGGAGCGCTAATTTACTATTTGCAAAGTCAATTTACCGTATGGGAGTTCCAATTTCTCCTAAAAATATTTTCCCCTCTAATATTCAGGGACTGCCTACTTTTTATGAGGTAAGGGTTAATGGCGATGGTCATTTAGGCGTTCGTGGAGATATTGATATAATGGTTGCTATGAACCCTGAGAGTATGGAAAATGACATAAAATCTGTCAATTCTGGTGGCTATCTAATATATGATAGCACCAAATATCTGCCTCCACATTTTATCAGAGAGGATATTGAATATATCGGTTTGCCACTTACCAGAATATGTATTCGTGAATATGAAGACCCTAAATTAAGGTTACTTTTCAAAAATATTATCTATGTTGGTGCTTTAGCCGCCTTGCTAGATATTGATTTTGAAATAATGAAAGGACTTGTATCAGAACAATTTAAAGGTAAAGAAAAGCTAATAAAACCTAATATTCACGCACTTGAGCTTGGCTATAATTTTGTCAAAGAAAATTTAGAATATCCAATTTCAATCACAGTCAAACCATTAGATAAAACAAAAGATACTATACTAGTTGACGGTAATACTGCGCTTGCGCTTGGCGCAATTTACGGTGGTGCTAGCGTAGTTGGCTGGTATCCAATTACGCCCTCAACTTCGGTTATTGATAATTTTAAGAAATATTGCAAAAAACTGCGTGTTGATAAAAAAACTGGTAAAAATAAATTTGCAATTATCCAAGCCGAAGATGAACTTGCTGCAATTGGAATTGTACTGGGAGCAAATTGGAATGGCGCACGTGCATTTACTGCTACTAGCGGAGCTGGGATATCATTGATGAGTGAGTTTTTAGGGCTTGCCTATTTTGCAGAAATACCTGCTGTATTGTTTAATATACAAAGGGGCGGTCCTTCAACTGGTATGCCAACCAGAACTCAGCAATCAGATATAATTAGCTGTGCACATGCTTCACATGGCGATACAAGACATATACTTTTATTTCCTAAAGACCCAGCAGAATGTTTTGATATGGCGGCAATCTCATTTGACATTGCAGATAGAATGCAAACTCCCGTCATTGTGATGAGCGACCTTGATATTGGTATGAATGACCATATGATAGATAAATTTAAATGGGACGATAGTAAAAAATATGACAGAGGCAAAGTCCTAACAGCTGATGATTTAGAAAAAATGCAAGAGCCATTTGGACGTTATTTAGATGTTGATGGCGATGGTATTGGATATAGAACTTATCCTGCAACACATGCAGATAAAGGCTCTTACTTTATCCGTGGCAGCTCTCATAATTCTATGGCACAATATAGTGAAAAAAGCGCTGACTATGTAGAGTCTTTAGATAGACTTGCAAAAAAGTGGCAAACAGCTAAAAAATATGTACCAAAGCCAGAAATTACAATTAAAGATAAAAATAGCAAATATGGCGCAATATTTTATGGCTCTAGTACGGCATCTTCTCTTGAGGCAATTGAAATGCTCACAGCTGAGAATATAAATATTAACTCAATGCGTATCCGTGCATTTCCATTTACAGATGAGGTGCTAGATTTTATCAAACAACATGAAAAAATATTCGTCATTGAGCAAAATAGAGATGCGCAATTAAGAAATTTGTTAATAAATGAGCTAAACATTACTCCAAATAAGTTAATTCCAAATCTTAGTTATGATGGTGAACCCATTAAAGCTAAAAGGATTTTTGATGGTGTATATTCTAATCTTAATACTTCCGATGAAAGGGAGGTTGCTTAAAATACCATGAGCTATATAAAACCAAAATTTAGACATCCAAAATTAAAAGCAAATGCAATAGGCTGTACAAAGGCTGATTATGAAGGGGCAATGTCAACTCTTTGTGCTGGCTGTGGACATGATAGTATTACTGCCTCAATCATTAAAGCTTGTTATGAGCTAGCAATAGAACCACATAAAGTATTAAAAATATCTGGTATCGGCTGTTCATCTAAAACGCCTGCTTATTTTCTAGGCAAATCACATGGATTTAACTCTGTGCATGGCAGAATGCCCTCTATTGCAACGGGGGCAAACGCTTCTAACCGTGATCTTGTCTGTATTGGGGTTTCTGGCGATGGTGATACCGCCTCAATTGGTATGGGGCAATTTGCACATATAGTCAGACGTGATATAGATATGTTATATATCGTTGCCAATAATGGCTGTTATGGCCTAACCAAAGGGCAAGATTCAGCCACCGCAGATAAAGGCTCTAAGACAAAAAAAGGTGAGCCTAACCCATATCCACCGATAAATTTAGTCAATATTGCACTTGAGCTTGGTGCTACTTTTGTTGCGCGAGGATTTGCAGGTGATAAAGAACAACTTGTTCCCTTAATTAAGGCCGCAATAGAACATAAAGGCTTTGCCTTGCTAGATATAATTTCTCCATGTGTTACATTTAATAATAATGAAGGCTCAACTAAATCTTATCAGTTTATGCGCGAACATAGTGAGCTTACAGGTAAAATAGACCTTATTCATGAGGAAGAAGAAATAAATGTAAGTTATGACGCTGGCAGTTCAATAGAAGTTGAAATGCACGATGGCTACACACTTCACTTACAAAAATTACATGATAACTACGACCCTACAAATAGAGAAGATGCCAACGATATTATTAGAAAAACTGAGAGTGAAGGCAAAATTCTAACGGGTCTTATTTATATCAATCATGATTGTTGTGATTTTCACAATATCAATAATACTATTGATACTCCACTTTATAAGTTACAAGAAGATGACTTATGCCCAAATTCCAAAATATTAGAGGAAATAAATAAGAGTTTTAAATAAATGGGTAATAATAATTTAGAGCAACATAAAAAATTTATGCAAAGAGCAATAGAGCTTAGCCACACTAATATGAATAACAACTGCGGTGGGCCTTTTGGGGCGGTAATTGTCAAAGATAACAAAATTATTGGTGAGGGAGCAAATAATGTTACGTCAAAAAATGACCCAACCGCACATGCAGAAATCGTAGCAATTAGAAATGCTTGTCAAAATATTGGCGATTTTAGCTTAAAAGGTTGCACTATTTATACAAGCTGCGAGCCATGTCCTATGTGTCTTGCTGCAATTTATTGGGCTAGAATAGATAGAGTTTTTTATGCCAACACTCAAAAAGATGCGGCGAATATTGATTTTGATGACGAATTTTTATATCAGCAAATTGCCCTTCCTGCAAAAGCAAGAACGCTCCCTTCTTTAGAACTCATGCGAGAAGAAGCCGTAAAAGTCTTCCAAGAATGGCAAGAAAAAGAAGATAAAATCCCTTATTAAAAATGGTGGTTATCTAATATTAAGCTCTGTAAAATCGGGTTTAAAAATCAATAATTTATTAAAAAAATAATAGCTTTTAACCAGTTTAATAAAGAATAGCTATAGAACTATCTGCAAAATTTAAATAAGTTCGAGTAATTTATATAGCTATTTCCAAATAAAAACGAATACAATCTATCCTTCTAGTATTATATAAATTTACAATCACCATAAAAATTATTTAAACTATTTGTTTAAGCAACCAAGTCCCTCAACACTAGATTTACCCAAATATGATTTTGCATAATTTAATATATGGTGGAGATTGCTCAAATCAATAATCTAAATAATTTTAAGAATAGTTGTACTTAGACGATCAATTTATTACCAATAATTTTGGTTATATTGTAGTGATATTACAGAGCGGTTTGAATGGCATCTATCGCATCACTTGCAAGACTGGCATCTGGACCGCCTGCCTGCGCCATATCTGGACGACCGCCGCCACCTTTACCGCCAAGTTTTTCTGCGCCTATTCTAACCAAATCAACTGCATTTA
>JALTWL010000146.1 GCA_027047045.1 Micavibrio sp. | reverse complement strand
TCTGTCTGTTGGGGGTAAAAATGCTCTTTGCAGTGATGAGCTATATGATATTTACGGTATGCGTTTTCCAGACAAAGCAGGCTATTTAAAGTCAATATGGCGTATTTTGCAAATAAAAAACACAACCCTAGAGCTAACTATTTTACCGCCCCTAAATCCAAAAGACTTTCCCGATGAAAAAGCTCTTGTAAATAGGGCTGCAGTTGAAATTGTAAGATGTGTAAATCCTTCCCAAAAAAAATTTAAAAGATACGCAATACCCAAATATATTGAAAAATAATTATATAGCTATTCTTAAAATTATTTGGACTGTTAACCTAAGCAACTTATCCCACCCACACACTGAATTATATAAAATTATATTTGTTGGAATTTGCTATAGAAGATTTTGTAATTATAAATGACTAGCCGCTGCAAAGGCTGATGACCATGCCCATTGAAGATTATACCCCCCCAAATGTCCTGTAACATCTAGTAGCTCGCCAATAAAATATAAATTTTTAATATTTTTACATTCCATATTTTTAGATGAAAGCTCAGCTGTATCTATTCCACCTTTGGTTACTTCTGCTTTTTTATATCCTTCCGTATTTGTGGGGGTTATTTGCCAGTTATTGATACGGTTTGCAAGCTGTCTTAATTCTGTATTGGATATTTCCACAATATATTTTGAATTATTTGATATATTATAGATAAGTTTATTGGGTAAATATTTTGATAATATATTATTTATTTTTTTGCTTGGCTGGTTTTGTTTTGCATCTAATAATATTTGGTAAATATCATAATTTGGACAAAGATTGATATTTATAGTGCCGCCTTTTTCCCAGTATGAAGATATTTGTAATATCGCAGGTCCGCTAAGTCCTTTGTGAGTAAAAACAATTCCATCTTTAAATTTTTGTTTTTGATATTTAACTTCAGCAATTAGTGATATACCAGCCAAGCTTTTACAATATGCAAGCATATCATTTTCAAAAACAAAAGCTACAAGCGCAGGTGATGTTGGAATAATTTTTAAGCCAAATTGTTTTGCTATTTCATAACCAAACGACGTTGCTCCAATTTTAGGGATAGACATGCCCCCCGTTGCAATTATTAAAGCTTTTGTTTTCCATTTACCTATATTAGATGTTACATAAAAAATATTTTCTGATTTGTTGATTTCGGTAATTTTTACTCCTAATTTTATTTGAATATTTGGTTTGTTACATTCTATTTTTAAAGCCTCTATTATGTCTTTTGCGCTGTTTTTACAAAAAAGCTGTCCTTTAGTTTTTTCAAAATAATCTATTTTATGTTGCTCTACAAAATCAATAAAATCATATTGAGTAAATTGCTTTAAGGCCGATTTACAAAAATGTGGATTTTGGGATATAAAATTATCTGCTGATATATTTAGATTTGTAAAATTACATTTTCCACCTCCAGATATTCTAATTTTTTCAGCAATTTTTTCTCTATGTTCTAATATTAAAACTTTCTTATTTAGCTCACCTGCGGTCTTTGCTGCAAAAAGCCCAGCGGCGCCGGCACCGATTATTATTACATCAAATATTTTTTTTTTATTTTTTGTCATCTGCAGCTGTGTTTAAAGTCTTTTGAAAATCTTCACGGCTTTTTGCAAGCGCATATAGAGTTCTTGATTTAAATTCTCGTCTATATAAAATCATAACAACAAAAGTGCAAGCCAGCATAAATATCCAAGAGTTAATAAACCAAGCAATAGTTGCCATAGCAAAATAGTAAGCTCTAAGCCCATAATTATATTCATGTCCCGCAAGGTCTGTTATTTTAGCAATATCTGTTACAAATTCTGCTTGTTCTTCACTTAAGGCCTTGTCTTTAGGAGAATGTGGTGCCGCCCCCAACAAAACTGCAATAAATGAATATTGACGCATTGCCCATGTAAAGCGAAAAAATGCAAAAATAAAAATTACAATTAAAACAAGTAATTTAAATTGCACTTCTTCCGTTGTTGTTTGAGCAATAAAGCTATAGTGTGAAAATATCTCTACAATATTGTCGGCGGAATAAAAAATCGTTACTAATCCAGCTAGCAAAAAAATAGTTGTTGAGGCAAAAAAATTAACACTTCGCATTAAATTATCTAAAAGAGCAAAATCAGCAATACGATTTTCATGAGATATAATATTTCTCATCCAAGCTATGCGATAGTCGTGCAAAACTGATGCTAAACAAACAGTGTTTTTGGCCCTATGTTTAACATACAGAGTGTAGCCTATCCAAATTACTAAAAAATATAAAAATGCTAGCCAATGCAATAAGCTAAATTCTAACATTTAAATTATACCGCCTTTATTTTGTAGTTTTTTAATATTGTGATATTTCTTCTTTTTGAGCTTTTACCCCATATTTCTTTTCAAAGCTATATTCATTTATTTTTACCCCATATTTTGCAATTTGGGCGTTTAGATATTGCTCTGCTATTTCATTTTTAAGATTTTCTTCTAGCTTAGCACGAATAGAGTTCACAAGTTGCAGCTGCTCTTTGCTAAATTCTTCTTCTTTGTTGGGCAGTTCAGTTATAAAAATCTTTTCTAATTGTGTTACAATTACCCCCTCATTATCGCTAAATGATATAACGTCATTTTCAGCTTTTATATCTGCTAATTTAGCTAAAAATTCTTTTGGTAGAGAGTTGTTGTTATCTCCTGTAAAGCTACTATTGACTTTTTTAAGCGGCATATAAGATATTTTTATATTTTTTTCCTTATCAAATTCTTTTAAGGATTTGGACTTATTTTTAATTTCTGCAATTATTTTTGATGCCATTTTTTGTGCTTGCTTTTTCTGTTCTTCTACTTGCCATTCTTTTATTACTTCTTTTTTGACAGTTTCAAAGGGCTTTTTTTGTGGTGGAATTATTTTACTCACGCTAACGGCAATGAAGCTACCATTTCCAAGCTCATGCAATTCAGCTTTTATATATTCGTCAGGTTTTTGAGAAAAAGCATATCTAACTCCTGCTTTTTCCAATTCATCTAATTTGACTTCTTTGCCATCAATGTCTTTAAAGTTATTTGATATCGGAGGAATTTCACTTACGGGTAAGTTTAAGAAACTGCCAGCCTCTTTTGCAGTATCCCCAGCAGCAAACATGTCTTCAAGTTCGTTTATTAGCTCAAATAAAGCATCAGAGCTTTTATCAATCACAAGTTCTTGTCGCAATTTATCTTTAACGCTGGTAAATTCTGTTACTTTTCCACGCACGGTTTTTTCAATAAAGGCAAGATGCCAGCCTAATGCAGATTTAACAGGCGCAACTGCGCCTTTATCTTTTTTAAAATTAAAGGTTGGCTCTGCAAGCTCAGCAGGTAGAATATTTGATTTTATATATTCTTCTGCGGGCATATAAATTGCCACTATATCTTTATTTTTATTTAATGCCTCTTTTAAATTTTTAGAGGGATTTTTTTTCAAGAATTTAAAAATTCTATTTGCATCTTCTTCTTTTTTAAAGGTAGCAATTGCCACGTTTTTTTTGTCTTCTTCAGTAAATTCAGCAAGTCTTGCATCATATAGCTCTTTTACATCTTTATCTGTAATGGCATTTTTACCAAATTCTTTTTCCAATACTGCCTCTGGCGTTATTTTAAGGATAGATATTTTTCTATATTCATCTGTCATCCATTTAGTTGCATTTGTTAGATAAAATTTTCTAACATCATCATCAGATGGCTCTCCTACCTTAAAGTTACTATATTTTATCTTGGTAAAATGTGCAGAGCGCATTTCATTTTCTATTTGATATATATCAAATATCATTTGTTTTGAGGGGTGAACAGGTGCAGTTATAGAAGACATTAAAAGTCTAATTGCTGTTTGATTTTTTATATTATTGACTAGCATATCTTCACTAATACGTCGTTTTTGAAGAATATATTGCAGGGCTGTTTTGTCTAGCATGTTACCTTCTTCGGTTAGAGGTTTTAGATATTCTCGCAAATTTTTAGCTGCAATTTTATCATCTATTACCAACCCCAAATCATTTGCAGTAAGCCCAACTATTCTTGTTTCAATTTCCTTTTGTAGTGTCTCTTTAGCAAGAGCATATCTATATTCAGGCACATTAAGTAAAGTTTTATAAGGAAATTCGTCTATTGCGGTGCGATATATTTTGTCAAATTCAACAAAAGAAACCTCTTGCCCGCCTATTTTAGCAACAGAGCCTTTATTTACCCCGCCTCTAAAAAAACCACCAGTATCAGATAAAACTAGCCCACCAAGCGCTAGTAATAGCAAAAGTGAAAAAATACTCTTGGTTATCCAAGAATTCATACCATTTCGCATAGCTTGTAACATAACTTTACTTATCCTTTTAAAAAATATAAATTAACTTAAAAAATATTTGCGATTAGAACATATAAAAATATTGTTTTCAATATTCTTATAGCTAATGTATAAATTGAGATGTAGTTTTTTACAATTATATTTTAGGGGATACAAATATGACTGATACAAAATTTATAGCTGGTAATTGGAAAATGAACGGTATGCTTGAAGATGGCAGACAAAGAATAGAACAACTACTTGCTTTTACCTCATCTAAAAAAGCTGAATTAAAAGAAAACACTCAAATTTTAGTATGTCCTCCGGCGACAATTTTGGGAGATTTGAAAAATATGTTAAAAAACACAGCCATAGCGCTTGGTGGACAAAATTGCCACACAGAAATGAGCGGGGCATACACAGGGGATATATCGGCTGAAATGTTAAAACAGCAAGGAGCAAGCTATGTGATAGTTGGTCATTCTGAAAGGCGGCAATATCACGGTGAAACTAGTGAGCTGATTTCTAAAAAAGCAGAAGCTGTGCATAAAACAGGTATGACTGCAATTATATGTATTGGTGAGA
>JALTWL010000145.1 GCA_027047045.1 Micavibrio sp. | reverse complement strand
CACCTGCGATATAATCTATATCTCCTGATAAAAGATTAGTGCTAAGCGCTGCTGTATTTTCTATGGTTTTTATTATTATTTTGTCAAATTTAGGCTTTTTCCCCCACCAATTAGGGTTCAAACGTAAGGTAACAGATGCCCCCAACTCAACCGCATCAATTACATATGGTCCCATATAAAGCCCCGCATTAGTCACATCAGAATCATATAGAGTTTTATTTTTATAATTTACTGCATCTTCTAAAAATATCTCTTTTTCTAAATGAGCAGGCAAGATTAAAAAATCATCTAACCCTGCAAAATCACATTTAAGCTTATCAAAAACAACCGTAAAATTCTTTTTATCTTTAACCCTTATATCGGCAATTTCTTCTGAAAATAATTTAAAATTTGATATACCAACTTTTGGATTTTTACCAACTTCCCATGTAAAAATTATATCATCTGTTGTAATTTCCACCCCATCTGCCCATTTAGCCTCAGGAATTATTGTATAGTCAGCCTCAATTATTTTGCTACCATCTGTTTTTGTAACAATTCTTGCTCTTTTATTTTCAAAGCTAGGAAGTTCAGTGCATAAATAGCATATCTGTTGCCAATTTTCATCATAAAGAGTAAGCGGTCTTCTTACAAAAGCTAAAATATATGATTTTGCCATCATTGAATCAATCAAAGGATTAAAACTTGACGGAAATTGCGTAATACCAATAGTCAAAGTCCTTATATTCGCTGAATTGGCATTTTGCGGAATAAATATTAAAATAAATAATAATATAAGTATTTTACTAAAAATATTTCTCATAGGACAGGCAACTTATTTTTTAAATTCAACTATACAAAGACTAACAAATTATAATATTCTTATCTATGAGTAATTTTAAACAATTCACCTAAGGTCACAATCATGAATAAAGAAGAATTTTACAAAGAATTATATGAATTGGAAAATAAATTTAAAAATATGCAGCCCGAGCTTGAATTAACAGTAAGAGAACCAAAATCAAAAGTAGAAGGCTACGTTGTTGTTTGGAACACAGATATAAGCGTTGGTGGCAAATTAGAGCGCTGTGGTAAAGGTGGAACAAGAATAACAGCTGAAGTTTCGCTTGCCGAAGTTAAAATGCTTGCTCGTAAAATGGCTTTGAAAAATGCAGCTGCGGGATTGCCTCTTGGTGGGGCAAAATCTGGTATGAAGGCTAACCCTGACAGTGAGGATTTTGAAGAAAGATATAAAAAATTTGTTAATCTTTGCAAACCTATATTATTTGAAAATGGTGGTATATTTGGGGGATTTGGCTTTGATATCGGTGCAAGAGAGCCTCACCCTAAATGGGCATGTGATGCTTTAGGCTCAACAAAAAGTTTCACAGGTAAACCACTTGAGATGGGAGGCACTGATTATGACAAAGAAGGAACAGCAGGGCTTGGGGTTGCCACTGCTGCAAAAATTGCCCTAGAAATAGACAAAAAAGATATTCAAACTGCCAATTTTACAGTACAGGGTATAGGCGCAATGGGGGCTGCTGTTGTTAGATATTTTAGCGAATATGGTGGAAAATTATTTGCAATTTCTGACCCAAGAATTAACGGTACATGGATATTTGGAGAAAAATCAGTCCCAACAGATATAATTAAAGCTATTTCTATTGGAAATATAGATAAGCTAAATGAGCTATTAAATCTATATAATTTTGAACATACAGAAAATTCAGAAGATATATTATATATAAAAACAGATATTTTATTCCCTTGTGCAGTTCAAAATGTAATTACCAGCAAAAATTCGGATAAAATTAAAGCAAGATATATTGTAGAGGGGGCAAATTCTCCATGCACTCCAAATGCGCATAGAAAATTATTTAAAAATAATATAACTGTTATTCCTGATTTTATTGCTAATTCTGGCGGTATTATCGCTGCTTATGTAGAGCTTACCTCTGATGCTAGTGTAGAGGATAATATCAAAAATAAAACAAAGGTCAAAGAAGCAAAAAAAATGACTATTGATAAAATTAGCAAAAATGTACAAGAAATGCTTTTAATGGCAAAAAATTTACAAATAGAGCCTCCTCACGCAGGTATGTATCTTGCTCTTAAAAAAATCCTAAACTCCTAGCTTTACAGCTATAAATTGTCAGCCTAAGTAATTTTTTAAATAGCTATGAATTTGTTTACCCATTAGCGCTTTACATAATACCGCATTTGTGATAGAATTGCACTTATAAATTTATATTTTTTCCTTAAAGTAATTTAGAGGTGAGTATCCCATGGATATGTACAAAAAAATCAAAAAGCAAAATGGGGAGCAATTTGCGCAAGCAATCAGAGCTCACCATAATGGTATTTTTGACATTCCAGAGCTGGACAAAATCCTTCACCATGCGGGCAGAGATGCAGAGCCTCTTTTGCACTATCTCACCAGCTTACTTATAAATAATAATATGCTAGAAGTTGAAACTGAGCCAGAAGACCCGTTTGTTTTGTTGGACAGAGCAGGATATGCAGCTTTTTACGCCGGTACGCTAGAAAAACAAAATAGTATTAAAAAATATTTTGCAAAAGGTGAGCTGCTTTGTACTTTTAATGATAATTCACGTTACCAAAAATACCATATTGTCCACGCAGTTAAAAAAGATGTGGATAAAATAAAAAGAGAAGATTTTAAAGGCAAAGAAAGGCGCGAAGACGAATATGGCACATCGGTCATTTCAATTCAAATGCTAAAAACAGGTGGCTTTATTAGTATAAAGAATCGCTACAATCACAAAGTTGCTAACTGCGATAATACATTTGGTAGTAATCCTGACAATATTGTCAAAGGGCTTTCAAAGTCCCTAAAAGAGCATTTTAATGTAGATTTTAAGGCAGACTCCAGATTGCCTGGTGATTTTATTTTGGTAGATAGACAAATTTTTAAATATCACCAAGAAACAGATGGTTTTTATTGTGGTGATAATGCTTGGGTAAAAGATGGTAAGATTACGATTGTTAACAAATCAAAGGGCGATGCTCTATTTGGGCATTTTTTCTTTGATAACAAAAGTAAAACTCTTAGATTATTAGGAGTAAGCTTGGACAGCTTTGCCGATGATTTTAACCGTGACTATGGTGGACGTAAAGGCCTTATGGTTAAAAATGGTAACCTTACATTAGATGGTAAAATTTTAATTGTGACTGAAAATTCGGCAATTAAAACTATAGATTTACCAGAACTCACAGAGATGAGTGACTATTGTCTTTATGTTGCTCCCTCTCTAACAGAATTCAAAGCAAACAATCTAACAAAAATGGGAAAAGATTGTCTTATATGTACAACTAACCTAATAAAATTTGAAACACCCAATCTGATTGAAATGGGGAACGGTTGTCTTTTTGATACAACAGTTATAGAACTTAAAATGTCCAAACTCGTTAAGATGGGGAGGAACTGTTTTCGTTGGGCTCCTAATATCAATACATTTGAAGCACCTAATATTATTACCATGGGTGCTAACTGTCTTAGAGATACTCCAAAATCAAAAATTTATGCGCCCAAGCTAAATAATAAACACAATCGTCCTACTATTAAATATACCCCAAAATAACATCACCACTATCTAATAATATTTTTATATGGTTATATAGCTAATTCCAAAGATATTTTTTATTTTCCTAGCAATTATATAAAAATATTTATGATAATTAAAGCTCCTCAACGCTATATTCACCTAAATATAATTTTACATGGTTCGGCGCAATGAGAAGCGGGTCGCTTAAACAAACAGTCTAAATAATTTTAAGAATGGCTACAGTAGCCATCACCACCAGAGCTTTAACTTGCAGCTTTGACCTTTGGTTTTGGCAAATCTAATTTTATATGCACTTCTTTTAAGCTTTTATCTTCTACGGTTGCAGGAGCGCCCATCAGCAGGTCTTCTGCTTGTTGGTTCATAGGAAATGCAATTACTTCACGAATATTTGGCTCAGCTGCAAGCAACATCACCATACGGTCAATACCAGGGGCAATACCACCATGTGGAGGAGCTCCATAACGCATCGCTGATAGCATACCACCGAATCTATCTTCCAACACAGATTTATCATAGCCTGCGATTGCAAAAGCTTTTTCCATTATATCAGGCCTATGATTACGAATAGCACCCGATGAAAGCTCAATACCGTTACAAACAATATCATATTGATATGCTTTAATAGTAAGTGGGTCTTGATTTTCTAGAGCTTCAAGCCCACCTTGTGGCATAGAAAATGGGTTGTGAGAAAATTCTATTTTCCCTAATTTTTCATCAAATTCAAACATTGGATAGTCAACAACCCAACAGAATTTAAAAGACTTATCTTCAACAATTCCCATAGATTCAGCAATTGCAGTCCTTGCAAGCCCTGCCATATCTGTTGCTTTTTTAACTTCATCACAAACAAAAAATAAAGCATCACCATCTTCAATATCAGCAATTTCTCTTAATTGCTGTTGTGCTGCATCAGGAACAAATTTAGCAATTGGTCCTTTACCCTCACCATCGGCAAATAATATATAACCAAGCCCAAATGCGCCTTGTTCTTGTGCCCAGCTATTGAGCTTGTCAAAGAAACTGCGCGGTCTATCTGCTACTTTTGGTGCACGAATAGCGCGCACAACGCCACCCTTTTCAACAATTCCCTTAAAGGCTTTAAATTCAACGCCATCTCTAGCAAAGACTTCTGATACATCAACAATAATCAAAGGATTGCGCAAATCTGGCTTATCTGTACCATATTTTAACATTGCATCATCATAAGTTATACGAGTAAATGGATAAGCTGACACTTCCCATTTTTCACCAGTAAAGTCAGAAAATTCTTCAAAGACATCGTACATTACTGGCTCAATTGCAGCAAATACATCTTCTTGGGTTACAAAAGACATTTCAATATCTAATTGGTAAAATTCTC
>JALTWL010000144.1 GCA_027047045.1 Micavibrio sp. | reverse complement strand
TTAGCATACGCCTCTACAATAAGTTCAAAAGCCATTTTTGCCCCAGTTGCAAAATTATATATATCAAATGATGCATCTGCCGCTGTGATTTCTAATATTGATTGCTCTAATTTTTCGTCAGCCTTAACCAAGCCATCATTTATTATTTGCTCCATATCCAGCTGTTTAACATTTTGCTTAGTAAATGAATCATTATCAATATTAACATCATTGGCAACAGTTATAGTTACCGAATCAGTAACATCTAACTCTTGGGCTTTATCCTCAGCTGCGGACGAAAACGGATTAGGTCTTTCACGCTCATCACCATGCCTTTCACCCAGAATAGAGCGAAGACGGTGAACTAAAAAAGCCGCAACCAATGCAAATAATACTATATCTATAGACACAACAGAAAAACTCCTTTATAAAATCACTCTTAAGAGTGTAAAGCTTAAAACACTATTGTACTACACAAAAATAAACATTTAGTGAAGTTATTTCTATGCCTATTATAATAATTTTTATAATTTTTGTAATCCCATTTATAGAAATTGCAACCTTTATAGAAATAGGTGGCAAAATTGGGGCTATAAATACCATAATTTTAACAATTATAACAGGAGCTGTTGGCATTTTTTTAATCAAGCAACAAGGGCTAGAAAATATAAGTAAAATACAAAATCAAATCAATAGCGATGAGTTTCCTTTTGAAGGTATTTTTGAAGGATTTATTATTATGATTGCTGGCTTTATGCTGTTAATTCCTGGTTTTATAACAGATATTGTCGGGGCTGTTCTTTTTATTCCTTTTACCAGAAAAATCTTATATAAAATATCCAAAAACAGACAAAAAGAAGTTATAAAAGAAGAATATTCAAGCAAACATATATTTGAAATTAACTCAAATGAAGAAAAAACCATAGATGCAGAATATAAAAAACTTGATGAAGACAAATAGAACTATATAGTTAATATATAAAAATAACCGATTCTATAAATTTAATAATTTTCTTAGGAGAAATTTAAAATGTCAGAAAATCTTAACGGCGCGGAACAAAATACTCAATCTCAACAAAAACCGATGCAAACGCAAATACAAGTACATTCTCAATACATAAAGGACCTGTCTTTTGAAAATCCAAATAGCCCAGAAAGCTTAATTAGTGGTTGGGGAGCACCCGAAACGAATGTACAAGTTAATATTCAATACAGGCCTCTAAATGAAGAAAAGCAAATGTTTGAGGTTGTCCTACTGTATAGAATAGAGGCAAAAAATAAGGAACATGACAAAGCTGTATTTATTGTAGAGCTTGCATATGGTTGTACCGTTACGCTAGGAAATGTTGCAAAAGAACATCTAGAGCCTGTTTTAATGATAGAATTACCCAAATTACTATTCCCATTTAGTCGGGAAATAATATCTAGTGCTGTGGTGCAAGGAGGATACCCTCCTTTGTTTATTCAGCCCATTAATTTTGAGGCTATTTATATGCAAAAATTAAAACAAAGCCAAGAACAACAAAAAGCAAATAAAGAAACAACCGATACAGATGAAAAAGATGAAGTTTCTTCTGATAGTACGACAGATAAGAAACAAGCTTAATATTTTTTATACATAATTGTTTTTTATATATTGACATGTGATTTTATTGTGTTATATATTGCAACGACCCATGATTTAGAAAACTGCTACATATTATATTATTTAAATCTTATGTAGTATTTGCACAGAAGGAGAGAGTTATGAAAGATTGGTTTAGAAAATTGCTAAAAGAAAATTTAGATGATTTAACTAAAAAGGGAAAAAATGCCTTAGATAGGGCTATTGAAGCTGGCATGGAAGAAGCTAAAAAAGAATTAGCACCAGATATGATAGAGAGATTTGTTAGAAATCTATATTCTACTTTAGATAATCCTCAAATTACTAATAAAATTAACGACGCTCTTAAATCTATTGATGGTGATAAAATAAATGATAGCCTGCAGCAGTTTATTGAGCCATTTAAAACAGAAGAAGGTTCTTTACAGCTTGCAAAAATCTTAAAACAATTGCAACAAACAGGGCAACTTGACTCAATGATTGATAAATTAGATAACAATATTGATAATATGTCTGTAGTACAAAAATTCGTAGTTCAATTCTTTATGTCTGGGCTTGAGCCAGTTCTTAAAAATGTTGATGCCTTAACAGAAGAAGAACTTGCGGCTGAGATTCGTGAGAACTTTACTGATATGCCTGCTAATGACATTTCTAATATGATAGAGTCTTTTACCAACTCTGTTACACCAGAAGCTTTAGATGCCTTAAAACATCAAGCTACTGGTAAATTACCAGCACCTAAAACTATTTCTAATATATTTAGTGATATTATTGAGGCAGGACGTAAAAAAGCCGTTAGCGGTAGCAACGCATCTCTTAAAGATGAAATTGCTGATATAATAAAGAAAAATATGGAAAAAGATGCAAAAATAAAGTCTGATTTTAAAGGTGGTAACATAAATATAAATCGTAATCGTCGCCCTGGTGGGGGAAAAAGATAGATATTAAAAATATTTATCTATGCGATATATATAATTAAGAATAAAAAATGGGTGACTATAATACAGTTGGTTGCCCTTTTTTTTAGCTTAGATGTAAATTTATAGAGTTAGTTATGTTTGGCAAAAATTATATATTATGGTTCATATATTTTATTAGTATATGTCTGTTTTTGACATTTTCATTATATGTCAATTTAGCAAAAGCTGATAATTTTGAAAAATTTAGTATATTAAGATTACTTTCGCCATCAAATAATAATATTACAATACCAAAGCCACTGCCAAAACCTAATATTACAAATACGGTTGTAAATAATTTTGAATTTCAAAACATATTCACTACAACCCCATATAAAAAACCAATAATATCACAAAAAAATATATATCTTAGCAACAGCGATATAGAAATTTATCAGCAAATTTTTAATTTGCAAAGAGATAGTCTTTGGCAAGAAGCTGATAAAAAAATAAATAAATTAAATGATATGCGACTATTGGGATATATTTTATATCAAAGATATATCCACCCAAATTACAATAGTTCTGAAACAGAACTAAGAGATTGGTTAGATTTATATTCCGACTTTGCTGTTGCAAAAAAAATATATAAACTTGCCAATCGCAAATTTAAAAATAATTTTCCAAAGCCTAAAAAGCAAAAAACACTATCTCATAGAGTTGTGTTTTCCGACGGGCACAGTACAAAACCTTACAAAAGTAAAAAATATAGAAATAACACTACAAATAAAGCTATATTAGCTTTAAAAAGACAAATTGCCTCTGATTTATCCAAAGATGCTCCTACAAAAGCGCTAAAAAAACTGCAAGAAAGTAAATATACTAAATATATGGATAGAACAGAAATAAATATCATAAAGGCAGATATTGCAGCTGCATATTTTTATTTATCCTTATTTGATAAAGCAAAAAATTTAGCTCTTAGTGCTGCCAACGAATCTACTGTTAATGTTCCTCTTGCTGGTTGGATTGCAGGGCTAATATATTGGACAGAGGCCGATTATACAAATGCTGCAATTTTCTTTGAAAAATCTGCCACCTCTAAAAGAGCGTCAGAATGGATGCGTTCAGCCAGTGCATATTGGGCTGCACGTTCTTATATTCGAGCTAAAAAAAGTAGAAAAGCTGTATATTGGTTAAAACAAGCAAGTATGTATCCCAGAAGTTTTTACGGCTTAATCGCAATGAGTTCTTTGGGGATAAAAAAACACAATTATGACTGGTCTAAACCAAATGGTAAGGACAATGACTATGCAACAAAAATTATTAACAATCCTAATGGCTATCGGGCTTTATTACTTTTAAAGGTTGGGCAGCAAAATTTAGCTATGGAGGAGCTTACAAGAATAAATCTTCGCAATACAGATATTGCTTTAAAAGAAGCTGTATTTATGATTGCCAGCAAATATAATATACCAAATATTTCTATGCAACTTGCAAGCACTGTACACCGTCCTAATGGTAAATTATATGATGTTGCACTTTATCCTATTTCACCTTGGCGACCTGATGGTGGTTTTGAGCTTTCTCCTGCTCTTATTCACGCTTTTATTAGGCAAGAATCTAAATTTAATCCTTATGCTAAAAGCCGCTCTGGCGCAAAAGGGCTGATGCAGATAATGCCAAAAACTGCAAGCTATATCGCAGGTAAACCATCTTCATATTTTAAAACAGATGAGGGGATAAAAAAATTATCAAATCCTGTACTCAATATAACCTTAGGGCAAAAATATTTGAAAAAGTTACTTTCTCACCCTGCGATAGATGGAAATATTTTACAACTGATAGCTGCCTATAATGCAGGACCGGGAAGACTTTCTAGGTGGAAACGAAAAATAAATATAGAAGATGACCCGCTACTGTTTATAGAAATGCTACCCGCAGCCGAAACTAGAGCTTTTGTTGAAAAAGTAATGGCGAATTACTGGATATATCATTTAAGGCTCTATGGAAAAACACCTGCATCTTTACAATCTATTGCCAGTGGCAAATGGCCAGTTTATGAGCAAGATGCTCGTTTAGAGCTAGCGAGAAAGTCACCTTTTAAATATAATCAATAATTTTATATAGCTAAATCCAAAGATATTTAGATATTTTTTATTTTTTACTAATTATATAAAAAATTATTTACGATAGTTAAAGCTTTCCGATACCCCCCTCAAAAAACGCCTAATTCTACATAATATTACGCACTAGAGAAGTGGGTCGCTTAAACCAATAGCCTAAATAATTTTAATAATATCTATATTATTTATTTCTTGTTTTACTCTAAAATATATTTTAGATTGTATTTTTATGGGGCTGTAGCTCAGTTGGGAGAGCGTTTGCATGGCATGCAAAAGGTCGTCGGTTCGATCCCGATCAGCTCCACCATTTGAAAAAAGACAACCCGTCTCTCCGCAGGTCTTCTCCGGGACGACGGGTTTTCTATTTCCCCTTATTTTCAAAGGGTTTGCGCCCGTTTCACATCTTTCCAGACCCGTTCTCCACC
>JALTWL010000143.1 GCA_027047045.1 Micavibrio sp. | reverse complement strand
ACCTTCTTCTATGCGAGCAATAACCTTGCTGCGGAATGAAACTGGGTAAGTCATTCCACAGTATAGCGCGTCCTAAAATTAAAGTAAACTACTATAATTGACTATAGTATAAATCGTTTAAAAAATAGCTATATTTTTTGCTGTGATTGCTATATCTTTATTGCAATATAGTAAAAATAATTCGGAGGCAAAATTCATGTCTGAAGATAAAATTGTAATTGTTTCATATAGTAGAACCCCACAAGGTGCATTTCAAGGTACTCTTTCCTCACTTAGCGCGCCTGAGCTTGGCTCTTTTGCAATCAAAGCAGCGCTTGGAAAAGTTGCCATTGATGTTGCAAAAATTGATGAAGTAGTTATGGGCTGTGTTCTATCTGCTGGACAAGGACAAGCACCAGCAAGGCAAGCAAGTATAGGAGGTGGTATTCCAAAATCAGTTGGGGCGACAACTATCAATAAAATGTGTGGCTCTGGCATGAAGGCGGTTATGTTTGGGCATGATTTAATTAAGGCAGGCTCTGCGAATATTGTGGTTACGGGTGGTATGGAAAGTATGAGTAATGCTCCCTATCTGCTTGACAGAGCGCGAGCTGGCTATCGCATGGGACATGGCAAGGTTATTGACCATATGTTTTTTGATGGGTTAGAAGATGCCTATGATAAAAGTAAGCTTATGGGCGTATTTGCCGATGATACCGCAAGAAAATTAGATATTAGCCGAGAAGAACAAGACAATTTTGCCCTTGCCTCTCTTCAAAAGGCACAAACGGCACAAGAAAATGGCGCATTTGATGGAGAAATTACCCCGATTACCGTTAAAAGCAAAAAAGGTGATATAGAAATTACCGAAGATGAAGCACCTAAATTAGCAAAACCAGAGAAAATTCCTAATTTAAGACCTGCTTTTAGCACTGATGGAACCGTGACTGCGGCTAATGCTAGCTCTATTTCTGATGGTGCGGCGACTCTAGTTTTGATGAGAGAAAGTGATGCTAAAGCCAAAGACTTAAAAATAATTGCAAAGATAACTTCACATGCTACCCATGCGCAAGAGCCACATGAATTTACAATTGCCCCAATAGGTGCAATGCAAAAAGCCCTTGATAAGGCAGGGCTTAGTGTGTTTGACATTGATTTGTTTGAGATTAACGAGGCTTTTGCAGTAGTAAGTATTGCTGCCATTCGTGGGCTTAGTCTTGATGTGGATAAAGTCAATGTAAATGGCGGTGCTTGCGCGCTTGGTCACCCAATTGGTGCATCTGGAGCGCGCATAATTGTAACATTACTAAATGCGCTTGCAAAACGTGGTTTAAAGCGTGGGCTTGCCTCTCTTTGTATTGGTGGCGGTGAGGCTGTTGCAATGACATTTGAAATGGCAGAATAATTTTATTTTATGGCACATAGTTACAAAAATAAAAAAACAACAGGTAAAAAGAAAAATAGCAAAATAGCCATAAAACGCACCAAAACTAAGCCCCAAAAACGCATAAGTAAGAAAAAAACTAATAAAAAACAAAGCTCATCTTCGCTTATAAAAAAAATTTTTAAATTTAGCCTTATTGCCTTTATTTGGGGAATAATTGCTGTGATTATTGCTGTTATATATCTTGCCCATGACTTACCAAATACTGAAAATATTACAAAAATACCAAATAAAGCCGCAATTACTGTGATTGCTTATAATGGTGAAGTAATTGGCAGAGCGGGCAATATAAGTGGAGAAAAAATAGATATAAATGAACTTCCAAACTATATAGCAGATGCTCTTGTTGCAACGGAAGACAGGCGATTTTATTCGCATTTTGGCATTGATATATTCGGGCTTATCCGCGCAATATTTAACAATATTAGCAGTGGTAAGTTCAAACAAGGCGGCTCTACCATTACTCAACAACTGGCAAAAAATCTCTTTTTAAGCGCTGATAAAACTATAAAAAGAAAGACGCAAGAAGCCTTGCTTGCCATATGGTTAGAAAAAAAACTAACCAAAGATGAAATTATAAGCGCCTATCTTAACCGCGTTTATTTTGGTGCGGGCGCCTATGGTATTGATGCAGCCGCCAAGACATATTTTAACAAATCCGCCTATGAATTATCTCTGCCAGAAAGCACAATGCTTATCGGTCTTTTAAAAGCACCCTCAAAATATTCACCTTTTAGCAATCCAAAACTTGCAATAAAACGTACAAAAACCGTTATCACTGCTATGAATGAGGCAGGTTTTTTGTCAAATCTACAAGCAAAAGCAATATCCAAACAATCTATAACTATTAATATTGTGCGGCAAAATATTGCTAACAAAAATCGCTATTTTGTTGATTGGGTGGTAAATAATATTGGCAGTTTTATCACTGCCAATGAAGGAAACTTAATTATTGAAACAACATTTGACCCATATTTGCAAAATATTGCCAATCATCATATAAAAATGGGAATACAAAATATAAAAACTCTATCAAAACCACAAGCTGCATTTATTGCTATGTCTAAAAATGGTGCTATTCGCGCAATGGTCGGAGGAATTGATTATAAAATTTCTAGCTTTAACCGAGCTGTACAGGCCAAAAGACAACCAGGCTCTACATTTAAGCCATTTGTATATTTGACAGCTTTGATGCAAGGTTGGCAACCATATGATAAAATATTAGATGCACCGATAAATTCTGGTAAATATCGTCCCCAAAATTTTGCGGATAAATATTTAGGACAAGTAACATTAAAAACAGCACTTAGTCAGTCACTAAATACTGCTACTTTTAGACTAGCCAAACAAGTTGGCTTAGACAATATCATAAATATTGCAAAAAAAGCTGGGATTAGCTCTAAGCTACGGCGAGATATGAGCCTTATTTTAGGTAGCAGTGAGGTGAGCCTGCTAGAGCTGACCTCCGCATATGGCATATTTGCAAATTTAGGTTATGAAATTTATCCATTTGCAATTACCAAAATTATCAACAATAAAGGGAATATTTTATACCAACATGAATATGGCAACATAAAACGTATTTTTCCTGAAAATGCAGTGCAGAAACTAGACGATATGCTCACCCAAACAGTAGAAAATGGCACAGCTAGGCAAGCTAAAATTAACGGGGTTAAGATTAGAGGTAAAACTGGTACTAGCCAAAATTCAAGAGATGCATGGTTTATTGGCTATAGCGACAATATCGTTGCTGGTATATGGCTTGGCTATGATGATAATAAAGAAATGCAAAATATTACAGGAGGTAAACTTCCAGCTCACATTTGGCAAAATATTATTTCTAATTTTGAACAATAGCTACAGCTATATACAAAATTATTATAGCTTATCTTTTGCCGCCATTTTAAGCTTAGTTGTTCCCTCTGGTAAGGTGTCATTTATTATTCTAACTGTTGCCTCTTCTTCTATTGCATCACTACGCATTTTATGCATTATCTTAACAAAACTATATGGTTTTTTTATACATGGAAGATATACATCTTCAATAAATCTACAATCTAAACAAAGCTTACCATAATTTAAAAAATAGCCTAACCAGCCTTGATCAACATGTATTCCACGAATATCTGATAAATCTGTTTCATCAATTTTGACTCTAACAAAACCAACCTTATATATAAGCCTTTTATTAGTAAGTAAAACAGCAGTTGTCTTATATTTTACAAAATCAGTCAAAAATATCAATGCGCCCGCAAAAAAACATATAATAGCAAATATTTCAGGGACTTTATCACTAAAAGCTATATATCCAAATTTGGTAATGTAAAAAGAAGGATTATCATATAAATAAGAAACATAATGAGCTATTAAAGCAATCCCCCAAAAAAATATCAACCAGCCAAAACCATTCATTAAATATATCCAGTGTAAGCGCCGGCCCACAACAATCTTTTCATCACTTTCTAAAACATCTCTAATAAATTTAAGAGAAACTGGTAGCAGTTCTTTTCTCATTTTTCGTTTATGGGATGCTTTTTTAATCATGATTAGATACCAAAGATAAATCTCCACGATTGGAAGCATCTATCATTTTATCTAAATCACAATCATATATTTTAGGAACAGGTTTTTCTTCAACCGCCAAATCAACTTGTGCAAAGCCAATTACAAATATTTTATCACCAACATGAGCCTTTCTAGCTGCAGGACCATTGATTTTAAAAACTTTACTACCCGCCTCACCCGCAATGACGTAAGTTTCCAGACGCTCACCATTATTTTGGTTAACAACTTGCACTAGTTCATTTTCCTCTAGCCCAACTTTGTCTAATATATCCGAATCTATTGTTATACTACCTACGTAAGAAAGCTCAGTTTCTGTGACCATTGCGTGAGATATTTTTGCATGCATAAAACTTCTTAACATATGAATACCCTAAATTATTATTTGCATTTGAATTAAGAAAAACTAACGTATTTTACCCATAATGTCAAGAAAATTATACATAACGCCCCCATCGGTTTATAGTTGATAAAATAATCAATTCATGTTAGGTTGTTGCGCATGTCAATGGTTTATTTAAATTTTATTTCAAAAAAATAATTATTTTTTTTTGAAAGTTACTTTTAACTTAAGGAATAGCATTTATGAGAATCTTTAGAAAAAAATCAAATGGTGAAAAACTAATTACTGCAATTAACAATGGCAATATAAAAAAATCCCTAAATTTAATTGAAAATATGACACAAGATGACTTTAATATACGTGGCAGTAAATTAAATTTTACTGCCCTTATGATAGCTGCGATAAATAACCGTATAGAAATAGCAAAAAAACTAATTGAAAAAATGGACGATGTTAGCCAACAAGATTCCAATGGTGATACTGCACTTACTCTTGCTATTTTTAATGACAATGATGAAATTGCCAATATGCTAATTGATAAAATGGATAATATTTCCAAGCAAAATAACTATGGCTCTACAGCTTTAGTTTGGGCTATTCGTAAGGGTAAAGATAAAATTGCAAAAAAGATAATTGATAAGATGGACAATCTTTGTATACGAGATGCAAATAAGAAAACCGCTTTGATTTGGGCCACTTACATGAATAATAATGTTATTGCTGAAGAACT
>JALTWL010000142.1 GCA_027047045.1 Micavibrio sp. | reverse complement strand
CAGCTTGCTCTGCCCAAACTGGAATATTTCCAGATATTTGCATTGATTCAATTATATTGAAGATATTTTCTTTAACCCTATCCGTTGTCGGGCGCGTGTTTTCACCCTCTAATGGTATGATTTTTTTACTTTTTAGGTTGCCGCTTATAATTCTCATAACCCATAATCTCAATAAATTTTCTTTTATAAATAATAGCTTAGCAAAAAAATATGAAATATTTAACAAATTAGTAAAAAAATTTGTTAAAATAGAAGATGAGGGTTTATAATTTAGCTGTGGGCTACTTGATTTGGCCGATTCTTTTTGTGTGCTAATTTTTGGTAGTAAAAGTGAAAGGTTGGAGTATTTCTTATGAATTCATTTAAAATCACCAAACTGTATTTTAATTTTTTACTATTGACAATTATATTTATTTCATTGGGTGGATTTTCAACGTCTGCAAATGCCGTAACTGCTGGTTGTGATCCAGCAAAGTACGAAACTATGAAACAAATTGCGAAAGTTAGAACAGCCTATGACGTTGGTGTGACTGAGGAAATAATTCCAAAGCCGGATAGCGTACTTACTTTGTCTTGTTTTGAACAGGCTGCTATGATAGCTGCTGAGAGAGGTGGATCAATTTTTTCTGATGATTTTAGGGATAATTTGAGAAATGTTATTCAGGGTGTAACTAATAACATGGCTGGTAATTTTGTTGGTGGTTTGATGGATAGATTGGGCATAAATTATAATCCTAATTGGGCTGGTGGTAACTTTACATGTGATAATATGTTAAGAGTTTGGGAGGATGCACAAAATTCTGGGGTGAATAATAATGCAGCATTTTTAAGTTTAGATGAAATATTAAATGTTGCAACGGGTGGCTCACCACCAGCTTTACCTGTATCAGCAAATATTTTAATAGATAATTTGCGTACAGTGGCAACTGAAGCTAATAGAGTCGCAACTGCTTTAGGAATGTCAGCTGTTGTTATTCCTCAGATGAATACAGATACTAATGCTAATGGTTATTTGGATATTTGTGATGTTATGACGAATTTGAATGGTGGCACTCCACCTAATGGATGTTAGTACTTAATTTTAAGTAACGTAGATTGTTTGTTTAATTATGTATAAAAAAACTAATATTATTATATTGAGTTTGTTGGCTCTGGTGGTATTTATATCACTTTTTAGTAAGAGAGCAATTGCGCTTGATAGTCGTTGCAGTCAAGAAGTTTGGGATATAATGAAAACACAATCTAAAATTGATGTTTTGATGGCATCTGCGCTTGCAAATGAGCTATTAAAGCAAAATGATCCCGTACTTGCCTTGACTTGTTTTGACAAAGCCTTACAACAAACAGCAAAAGCAGGTTCTATTTTTTCTGATGTTCCTATGAGCCTGACACAAGGTGGTAATTTTAGTCTTTCAAATTTATTTACTACTTTTACTAGTGGTTTGGTCAATATGGTAACAACTGGTATAAATCAAGGATACAGAGGAATAACACTTGCTGAAAATTTGCAAAATACAATTGGTGAGACTATGAGGAAACTACTTGATGGTTACGTAAATGTAGCAGCAGGTGCTTTGGTTATGACGGTTCAAAATAGTGTGAGTAATTTATTTGGTAATGTTTTGGGTAGCATTGCTGGTGGATTGATGGGAAGTTTTTTTGCTAACTCTAGCTCAAGTTTAGGGGGGCTGACTTTTGATTGTCCTAATATGATTGATGTTTGGCGCAATGATCCTGCTATGGCAATTGTTGGAGTTGGTATTGCGGTTAATAATCCATTTTTTACGTATGATGAGATATTTAACTATGCAACAGGGGGGGGAGGTCCAACTGGGCTAATTTCTGGTGATGCATTTGACAATAAAATAACTGGTTCTTTTTTACTTTTACAAGATGGCTCTGATAATTTAAATAATAGACTTGTCCCAGGGGGGATTTCTTCTTACACAAATGTACCAACTATTGGTAGAGATTCTAGTTTTTTAGATGTAATTAACGCTATGTAATATTTATTTTTCTTGACAATTTTAGCTAATAGTCATAAAAATTTATGCTTGAGGTGGTTTGCTTGATTTTTGCGAATCTTACCTTAAGAAAATCGTTATGTGGTCGGGCGAAAAGGCATGCCTTGATTGCATTTATAATTTAAACTTATTTTATTTTTAGGAGTTTGAAAAATGCCAAAATTAAAAACTAAATCAGGGGCAAAAAAACGCTTTGGTGTTACAGCCAGTGGCAAGGTAAAGGTTAAAAATGCCTATGCTCGCCATATGATGCAAAATAAATCGAAAAAAATGAAACGTAAGGCTAGGGGAACAAAGCTTCTTTGTGCGGCAGATGCACGTATTGTTCTTAGAAATTTTCTACCTTACTCTCGTAAAAAGAAAAAGACAGCTGTTAGAGCTGGGGAGGTGGCATAATGGCACGTGTAAAAGGTGGTAAGACAGCGCATGCTCGTCATAGAAAAATTATTAAAATGGCAAAAGGCTACCGTGGTCGTGGTAAAAATTGTTTCCGTGTAGCTGTGCAACGTGTAGAAAAGGCTTTACAATATGCCTATCGTGATAGAAAAGCACGTAAGCGTAATTTCCGTTCTCTTTGGATACAGCGTATCAATGCAGCGGCAAGATTGCATGGAATGCCGTATTCTAAATTTATGAATGGTCTTAAAAAAGCTGGAATTGAGCTAGATAGAAAAGTTTTAGCTGACATAGCTGTAAAAGACCCAAAAACTTTTGAAGCGCTAGCAAAACAAGCAGCGGCTGTACTTACAAAATAAAATTAGAATATGATAAAAAACAGCCTTACATAAATAATGTGAGGCTGTTTTTTTATTTATATAGCTATTATTAAAATTATTTAGACTGTTAATTTAAGCAACTTACCCCTATCGCGCTATGTAAAATTATATTTGGGTAAATCTAGTGTTTGGGAGCTTTAGGTATCATGAATATTTTTATATAGTTATTAGGAAAATAAAAAATTATTTGAAATTAGCTATATAAAACAAGGGATAGTTACTTTAGTTTACAGCTCAGTTCTTTACAATTTTTGGACGTACAATATCACCTTGCATAATTCAATTAAATAGTGAGTAATATCAGGTGATTTTAAAAACAGCTATTATTATTAACGCAAATCATTAGGAGTAATTGGCTCAACCTCTATATATTCCTGACTGTTACTACCTAAATTTGGCAGTGGTACAGACACTTTATTTGTATTTTTTGTATTGCTTGTATCTTTTTTGTTGTTAATTATATTTTTTATTTTATCTAGCTGTTCTTTTGATAGTTGAGTTGGATCGACTATTATAGGGCTATATTCACCTTTTTCTTCTAGAGGAAGGGCATCTTTGGACTCTTCTATTACTTGTTCTTTTTCCATTTTATCTAGGCTTTCGGCTTTTTTCTTAATGGCATTTTCAATTTTTTGTTTATTTTTTTTTGCATCTTTTTTGGTTTTTTCTATTTGTTGTTTTGTTTTATTGCCAAAATTAGAAGTTCTACGGTCAATTTGTCTTTGTTTACGTTTTTCTTTAAATTTATTCATGCGTTCAATACGTTCTTGCATTATTTGACATCTTTGATAATGGCTGAGATATGGTTTGTATTTTTCACATTTATCAATATTATCATCAGCCATGACCACAGCTGTTGGCTGCGTAAAGCCTAAGATAATAACAAAAATCACAGTAACTATTTTCCTCATAGCTAACATTGTACCGTAAAAATATTGACAAAAGATTTATAAATTACATGGCAAGACGTGCTTTAAGTGCTGTTACTAATGTTCCATCATCAAGATAGTCAAGCGCCCCCCCAACAGGTACACCATGTGCAAGCCTTGTTACTTTTACGTCACAATATTGCAGACGGTCTATTAGGTAATGTGCAGTTGTTTGCCCGTCAACAGTTGCGTTTAGCGCAATTATAATTTCTTTTACATTATCTTGTTTTGCTCTTTCAACTAAACTTGGGATTGCCAAATCCTCTGGTCCAATATTATCAAGGGCAGAAAGTGTACCGCCAAGTACGTGATAATAGCCACGATAAGCTTTTGTACGTTCTAACGCCCAAAGGTCGCCTATTTGCTCAACAATACAAATAGTAGATGCCTCTCTGCTTTTATCGCGACAAATGCTACAAGGAGATGCGGTATCCAAATTACAACAAACAGGACAAGTCTTAACATTGACAGCCGCATCTTTCAAAGCATCAGACAGTGGCAACAGTAAACTATCCTTTTGCTTTAGCATCTGCAACGCTAGCCGCCGAGCTGACCTTGGACCTATACCAGGAAGTTTAGACAATAGATGTATTAGAGTATCGATTTCTTTACCAATCATAGGGAATATTCAGACATTTTAATGGTTGTTAATAGAAAGAATGAGAATTGAAGAATATCCTCAAAAACCATTATAGAAAAATTATTAGCAAATAATCAATCAATAAAAGTAAATAAATAGTAAATATTTTAATTTTTTTTACTCACCAGTAACGCTTAACTTCGCTGATGCTAGTAATTCTCTAGCTTTTGATGGTTTTATAATAGCTCCAGAAAATAAGTTTTTATGCCCTTCTAAAATATGTATTCCTGATAAAAATGGTAAAATATTGCGTCCGAACCTTTCCCATTTGGTTGCAAGGGAGAGTATTGTTCGTGATTGAGTGGGAAAAAAATTAAGTGCTGAGCTATAATAGTCCACTTCAAAACCAACTTGCTTAAAAGACCATTGTAGTTGCCCTGCAGTTGTAGCATTGCCATATCCAAATGGAGTTTTTTGCCCTCGTCGCCATAGGCCAGATTTATTTGGAGATATAATAATAATGCGTCCATTGCTTACTAGTAACTCCTCTAAATTATTAAAAAATTTTATTATATCATTTGAAAATTCGGCCCCATGTATGACAATTATTCTATCAAAAAATTGCTCATAAAAAGGCAGTTTATTTATTTCGCTTACAATAGTTATATTTTTATAACTTTTAGGTATTTCTTCTAAATTTTCTTTATATATATGGGGATTTACGACAATTGTTCTATTATAATTTGTGGTAAAATGATGAATATATGGGTATGGCCAACCAAGTGCTAGAATATTCATATCTTTTAAATCTTCTGTATCCGACCATAGAGATAATATATGGGAATTTATAATTTTACTGACAAGTCTTCCGC
>JALTWL010000141.1 GCA_027047045.1 Micavibrio sp. | reverse complement strand
TTTTTAATTGATGGCTCTGGCTTTATTTTTAGGGCTTATTACGCTCTGCCCCCAATGACAAAGTCAGATGGCACACCTGTAAATGCCGTTTATGGCTTTACAAATATGTTGGTTAAGCTAATTATTGATATGAATATTCACAATATCGCTGTGATATTTGACGCTAAACGAGAAAATTTTAGAAATAAAATTTATCCTGAATACAAAGCAAATAGACAAGAAACTCCAGAAGATTTAATTCCACAATTTGAACTTATTAGAAAAGCATCAGATGCTTTTGGCTTGCCTCCAATAGAACAAGAAGGATATGAAGCAGATGATATAATTGCAACTTATGCAAAAATTGCCAAAAAGCAAGGCAAAGAAGTTGTTATTGTATCTTCTGACAAAGACTTAATGCAATTGGTCGAAGATGGTATTAAAATGTTTGACCCAATTAAATATAGATATTTAACGGAAGAAGATGTCATTAAAAAATTTGGTGTTCCTGCAAATAAAGTTGTTGATGTACAGGCTCTTGCGGGTGATAGTATAGATAATATACCAGGTGTTCCTGGAATTGGGGTGAAAACGGCAGCTCAGCTAATCAACGAATATGGCAGTTTAGAGGAGCTACTGGCAAGAGCAGAAGAAATAAAACAACCCAAAAGACGTGAAACACTAATCAATAATAAAGAAAAAGCACTTATTTCAAAAAAATTAGTTGAACTCAATAAGGAAGTAAAAGTTCCATTTTCCATCGATGAGCTTGATGATCATAATATGGACAAAGACAAACTAATTGAGTTTTTAAAAGAACAAGAATTTAAAACGATAGTGAACAGATTAGAATTTTCGCTTAATAAACTAGAAAAAAAACAACAAAAAAAAACAAAATATGAGCTAATAAATAAAATTGAACAATTAAAAACTTGGCTAAATGAAATAGAAAAAGTTGGCTATGTTGCAATTGACACAGAAACAACATCGCTTACCCCCGCAAAGGCGAAATTAGTTGGTATATCAATGGCTATATCTAATGGTTATGCTTGTTATATACCTCTTGGACATGCTAGCTCATCTGGAGCGATGACTAGTTTTGATTTTGATGATAATCAAAAAGACAGTAAAAACCAAATAGAGCAACTTCCTGTCGTGGAAGTGATGAGATTGTTAAAGCCAATATTAGAAGATAGCTCCATTTTAAAAATAGGCCACAATATTAAGTATGATATACAAATATTTTTACCCTTTGGAATAGAACTTGCGCCAGTTACCGATACAATGCTTATGTCATATGTGCTAGATAGTACCGAACATAAACATTCTATGGACGCTCTGGCAGAGCAATTATTGGGAAAAAATACAATTAAATATTCTGATATATGTGGAAAAGGTAAAAATCAAATTAGCTTTGATGAAGTTGATATAAAAGATGCTTTAAATTATGCTGCAGAAGATGCAGATATTACCTTACAGCTATACAATATCTTAAATCAGCGTATCTTCGATGAAAAATGTAAAAATATATATGAAACGCTAGAGCGCCCCTTAATTAACGTTATCGCACATATGGAATATGAAGGAATTAGAGTTAACCCCACAATATTAAAAAAGCTAAGCCATGAATTTTTACTAGAAATTCATGAATTGGAACAAGAAATACACAATATCGCAAATATTCAGTTCAATATTGGCTCTCCCAAACAGTTGGGGGAAGTATTATTTGATAATATGGGGCTTGAGGGTGGTAAAAAAACAAAATCTGGCACTTGGTCAACCAGTGTTGATATATTAGAAAAACTAGCTTCGCAAGGCTATGAAATTGCAGCGAAAATACTAAAATGGCGAGAGCTGTCCAAACTTAAAAGCACCTATACAGATGCTCTAATCAAAGCCATAAATCCAAAAACAGGCAAAATTCATACATCTTTTTCAATGGCAGTTACCAATACAGGTAGGCTTGCCTCCTCTGACCCTAATTTACAAAATATTCCAATTAGAACAAAAAATGGGCGCAAGATAAGGTCAGCTTTTATTGCCCGTGATGGACATAGTTTGCTTTCTGTTGACTATTCACAGGTAGAATTAAGATTGGTAGCTGAGCTTGCCAATATAAAAGTTTTAAAACAGGCTTTTCATGATAATATAGATATTCACGCTATGACCGCAAGCCAAGTCTTTGCTATTCCACTGGAGGAAATTACCCCAGAAATTAGGCGCAGAGCAAAAGCCATCAATTTTGGGATAATATATGGTATTAGTGGTTTTGGACTAGGCAAACAGCTAGGAATTTCAACTAGTGAAGCAAATGAATATATAGAAAAATATCTAAGTCGTTTTCCTGAACTACCAGAATTTATGGAGGCAAAAAAGGAAGAGGCTAGAAAATACGGATATGTGAGGACTATATATGGTAGAAAATGTTTGATACAAGGGATAAATGATAAAAATCCAGCTAGACGTAATTTTGCAGAAAGGCAAGCCGTTAATGCTCCCTTACAGGGAACCGCAGCAGATATAATAAAACGGGCAATGATAAATATCCCCCCTGCCCTCACAAAGCATAAATTAAATGCAAAAATGCTATTACAAGTACATGATGAATTGCTATTTTCAGTGCCTAATACGGAACTTGAAGAAGCCATACCAATTATTTGTAAGATAATGGAAAATTCTGCTCCAAATATATCTATACCTTTAAAGGTAGAGGCAGGACATGCCCAAAATTGGGCTGATGCTCACTAAAAATATATAGCTATTATCAAAATTACTCACTTAATATTTTTCACTTAATTACTATACATGACATATATTATCTAACATTTATCAGCAATTATACATAAAGTAACGGTAAAATAAAAAATGCCATCTAAAATAGATGGCACTTTAAAATATTATTATTTAATTTGAGAAGTCAAGCTGCTGCCTTTTTCTTTTTAGGCGCTTCTTTTTCCTCTACAACATCTCCATCATCAAACATAGTTGGTCCGCTATCCTGCCCTTTAGCGGCTGGATCACGGTCAACAAGCTCTATAATTGCCATTGGCGCGCAATCACCATAACGAAAGCCAGCTTTTAGGACCCTTGTATAGCCACCTGGACGCTCTTTATAACGCTCAGCCAAAACATCAAACAGTTTCTTAGCCATAGCCTCATCACGAAGGCGAGACACAGCCAATCTGCGATTAGCAAGCCCACCTTTTTTACCCAGAGTAATAAGACGGTCAACAAAGCGACGCAACTCTTTTGCTTTTGGTAAGGTTGTTTTTATTTGTTCATGCTTAATCAATGCTGCTGCCATATTTGCAAACATTGCAAGCCTATGTTGGCTTTTTCTATTTAATTTACGACCTTTCATTTTATGACGCATCGCTTGTTTCCTTTCTCTAACTTAACTCTTAGCCTCACGCATGAGGTGGATTAAACTTAAATCAACACTCTCTCAATTAAGAAAAATATGTCAATTTGTGGAAAAGCTTTTCCACTTAAAAATTAAAACATATTATCATCTAATTTTTTTGCTAATTCCTCAATATTTTCTGGTGGCCATTCTTCCACATGCATACCAAGCTGCAGGTCCATACTTGCCAATACTTCCTTAATTTCATTTAGTGATTTACGACCAAAGTTCGGAGTACGCAACATTTCTGCTTCTGTTTTTTGTACCAAATCACCAATATAGACAATATTATCATTTTTAAGACAATTAGCAGAACGAACTGACAGTTCTAACTCTTCAACCTTGCGAAGTAAATGACGGCTAAATGGAAGTTCATCTTGTTCTTCTTCAGCTTCATCGATTTCTGGTTCTTGGAAATTGATAAATACTTGCAGTTGGTCCTGCAAAATACGTGCAGAAAAAGCAACTGCATCTTCTGGAGTTACAGTACCATCAGTTTCAATATCCAAGGTCAATTTATCATAGTCAGTAATCTGTCCAACACGCGTATCTTCAACCTTATAGCTAACTTTACGAACTGGACTAAATACGCTATCAACTGGAATAAGCCCAACTGGTGCTTCAGAAGGAGCATTCTGTTCTGCTGGACGGTAACCTTTACCAGTATTAACGTAAAGCTCCATAGATAGCTCTGCACCATCACTCAAAGTGCAAATAACAAGTTCAGGATTTAATATTTCAATATCAGTGACTTCTTCAATCATACCCGCGGTTACTTCACATGGTCCTGTTGCTTTAAGACGAAGTATTTTTTCACCTTCTGCATGTGATCTAATAGCAATAGCCTTAATATTTAAAACAATATCTGTTACATCTTCACGAACACCGTCTATTGATGAAAATTCATGTAACACATTATCAATTTTAATTGCAGTTACAGCCGCACCTTGTAGAGATGACAGTAACACACGACGCAAAGCATTACCAATGGTCAAACCATATCCCCTCTCTAATGGCTCAACCAATACGCTACCATAACGTAAAGGATCACGTCCTTGGTTAAGTTCTACTGTTTCAGGCTTAATTAACTCTCTCCAGTTTTTTTGTATCACGGTTTTATCCCCTTAAAATTCATAAATCTAAAATTAAACACGACGACGTTTACGCTGACGGCAACCATTATGTGGAATTGGTGTAATATCAGTAATAGATGTAATTACCAATCCTAATGACTGTAACGCACGCAAAGCAGATTCACGACCCGGTCCTGGACCTTTTACTAAAACTTCTAAAGTTTTCATTCCATGTTCTTGAGCCTTACGCCCAGCATCTTCTGCAGCCATTTGCCCAGCATAAGGTGTTGATTTCCTAGAGCCCTTAAAGCCCTGAGCACCCGCAGTTGACCAAGAAATAACATTACCCTGAACATCACTAATAGTTACAATAGTATTGTTAAAACTAGCATTTACATGAGCAACCCCAGTTGCAATATTCTTTTTTTCTTTTTTACGTGTTTTTGTCGCTTTTGCCATTATATACACTCTACCTTTTTAAATAATTATATAAACCTATTTCTTCTTACCCGCAATCGGCTTTGCAGGTCCTTTACGTGTTCTAGCATTTGTATGAGTTCTTTGTCCACGAACGGGCAAGCCCTTACGATGTCTAAGACCTCTATAACAACCCAAATCAAGTAAACGTTTGATATTCATAGATACTATACGACGTAAATCACCTTCAACATCATATTCTGAGGCAATAATTTCACGTACCTGAGTTTCTTCAGCTTCCGTCATATCTTTTACGCGCCTGCTAGAAGGTATTCCAACC
>JALTWL010000140.1 GCA_027047045.1 Micavibrio sp. | reverse complement strand
GCAAAGCGTTATAAGCCCCATGCGACAAACCTGGATACATACCAAATGACATATTAGCAGAACAAACCATCTCTAAAAATGCAGCAGTAAGAGCGTTTGGCATACCCATACCGCCGTATTCTGGGTCACAGTTAAGCCCACCCCACATGCTTTCGATAAATTGTTCGTATGCCTCTTTAAAGCCTTTGGGAGTTTTAACTTCACCAGTTTCAGGATTGTAATGACAACCCTCTCTATCGCCAGAAAAATTCAAAGGCGCAAGCACTTTTTCATTAAATTTTGCGCCTTCAGATAAAATAGAATTTATAGTATCAACATCAACATCATCATAGCCAGAGAGCTTAGATAGCTCACTTATATTCAAAACTTCATTTAAAATAAAACGCATATCGTCTAGTGGTGCTTTATAATCTGGCATGTTTATAACCTCTTTTATTTGTTGTTATCACTGGTAATTTTAAAAATAACCTTTTAATTTAAAGTACAAACCGTCAAACCCGCCCTCAGAATCAATATGCCAATATTGCAAGCAATTGCATAATTAGTTGACAAAATATTGAAGCTGCCGAATCTTATAGCAAATTTTCATCTTAATAGTAAATATTTATTTTTAAAATTTTATTACTTTTATGTATAATTTTTCTGTAAGGTTTAAATTTAAGCTGCCTCTGTATGTTTTTCGGTACAGTTATTATTATTCATAAATCTAGACTCTGCAATTTTATCTGCTGCTGCTGTAATAGAAATATTTTCTTTATCTGCCATAGAAAATATCTCATCTAATGTTACAGGAATACGGCCTATATGTTCTATTGCTTTTTCTTCACTATTGCTGTGTTTGTTTACTCTTGCATCATATTCATAATAAACATTTATCAAACCACCTGCATTTATTACATAATCAGGTGCATATAAAATATTTAAATCTTTCAGAGCATTCATATGTGTTGTTACCTCAAGCAACTGATTATTTGCAGCCCCTGCAATTACCTTTGCTTTTAGCATTGGTATAGTTTTATCATTTACAATACCGCCAAGCGCGCAAGGGGCAAATACATCAACATCTTGGGAGTAAATCTCATCAAGCCCAACGACATCTGCATCAAGCTCGTTTTTAGCTCTTGTCATAGCTTCTTTATTTATGTCTGTAACTATAAGTTCTGCGCCTTCTTCTCTTAAGCGTTCACAAAGATTATAGCCAACATTGCCAAGCCCTTGTACTGCAACTTTTAGACCGCCTATACTATCTCTGCCAAGGCGATATTTAACCGCCTCTTTTAAGCCTAAAAACACCCCAAGCGCAGTAAATGGCGATGGATTGCCCCCAGCAAGACCTTCCTTTTCTGTTGGCAAGCCAACGACATGATTGGTAAATTTATGGATATTTATCATATCTTCAACTGTAGTGCTAACATCTTCGGCGGTTATATAGTTACCACCTAATTTTTCAACTGCTTTGCCCATTGCTTGCATCATCTCTGGTGTTTTTTCAGTTTTTGCATCGGCAATAATGACAGATTTTCCCCCACCTAGAGGAAGATTTGAGATTGCCGCCTTATATGTCATGCCTTTTGATAGTCTTAAAACATCAGTTAAGGCTTCCTCATCACTTTTGTAATTCCACATACGACAACCACCCAAAGCAGGCCCTAAATTAGTATTATGCACAGCAATAATTGCCTTTAAGCCTGTAGTTTTATCAAAGTAATGGACAATTTGTTCATGATTTGCAAATTCTGGGTGATTAAATAAACTCATATCTGGGGTTCTCCTTATAAAAAAATTATACCCGTATAGCTTAAAAAAACTACTATCCATTAAGAAGTTTAAAAGCTCACTGCCCTATTATCTGCCAAATTCCAAACATAAAAGCAAGAAAAAACAGCCAAAACTGGGCTTTATGCAAAATAAAAACTATCTTTTACGGTTATATAGCCTTTTTCTAATAGATAGAGATAGCTTTTTTCTAATATCTTTTCTCAATTTAGTAAATTCTGGAAAGCCATAAAAAAAGGCTATTTTCCTATCTGCTACATTTTGTAGTTGGGGCTTATTAGTTTTTAAAATAAATGCAGCAAAGCTTTCTGCCATATCTTCTACAGGATTTATCTGACCATATTCAGTTGTAAATGCTGTTTCTTTTAATTTATCCTCATTTCTCCAAAATTGATTTATAAATTGATTAAGATATGCTGACTTGTTCAAGTACCATTCTTCTACAAAATTTTGTTGGCATTTATGCTCAGCAGTTTCAACTTCTTCTTCATAGACATAAACAGGCTCTTCCCCAAAAGAATTTGTAAAATAAATTAACAACAACAAAAACAATAGCAGTGACAGTAATTTTAAAATAAGATATTTTTTTCATCATTATAACTAGCTAAATTTTAAACAGATTGTTTGAATATTTCACGTCCAATTAACATGCGTCTAATTTCAGAAGTTCCAGCGCCAATTTCATACAACTTAGCATCACGCAAAAGCCTACCCGTTGGAAATTCGTTTATATAGCCATTACCGCCTAGTGCTTGGATTGCATCAAGCGCAACTTTCGTTGCAGATTCTGCCGCATATAGGATTGCCCCTGCTGCATCTTGTCTTGTAACTTCACCTCTATCGCAAGCCTGCCCAACCGCATAAACATATGCTCTTGCTGAGTTTAAAGCCACATACATGTCAGCAATTTTACCTTGCATCAGTTGAAATTCACCAATTGGACGGCCAAACTGCTCTCTTTCATGCACATAAGGCAAAACCACATCAAGGGCAGCTTGCATAATTCCCAAAGGCCCTGCTGCTAGTACCGCTCTTTCAAAATCAAGCCCGCTCATTAGAACTTTTACACCTTCATTTTCTTTGCCTAGGATATTTTCTTCTGGCACTTCGCAATCTTGAAAAATAAGCTCACAAGTATTAGAACCACGCATACCCAGTTTATCTAGCTTTTGGGCAGTAGAAAAACCATCAAAATTACTTTCAATAATAAATGCGGTTATTCCTTTTGCGCCTGCCTCCATATTTGTTTTAGCATATACGACCAAAATATCAGCGTCAGGCCCATTAGTAATCCACATCTTATTGCCGTTAAGTATGTATTTGTCGCCCCTTTTTTCTGCTTTTAGTTTCATTGACACAACATCAGAGCCAGCCCCGACCTCAGACATAGCAAGCGCGCCAATTTTCTCGCCCGCGCAAAGTGGGGGTAGATATTTTTCTTTTTGAGCTTGGCTGCCATTTAGCTTTATTTGATTAACACAAAGATTAGAAAAAGCCCCATAGCTAAGCCCAATACTAGCAGAGGCTCTGCTTATTTCTTCCATCGCAATGATATGCTCTATATATCCCATGTCCGAGCCACCAAATTCCTCTGACACCGTAATTCCAAGCAATCCCATTTCTCCAAATTTTGCCCAAAGCTCATTTGGAAATTCATTTTTTCTGTCAACTTCTTCCGCCAGTGGTGCAATCTCACTTTGAGCAAAATTGCTCACCGCATCGCGTAACATGTCAGCGTTTTCACCTAAATTAAATTTCAAGCTTGGAAAAGATGTTGCTATCATATTATAATCCTTAAATATTTACTTAAATTTAAATGGATTTTACATTATGAATAAAAAATATAAAAGACTAAAAATAATTATATTTATCTTAATTGCTGTTAATTTTGCCTTAGTCAACAGTCTATGGGCTGAAGAAATGCCAAGCGCAATTGATACCCCAGTTGAGGCTCAACAAACAGTAGATGATATTCCAGATGCAGAAATAGTTGTAAATCCCCCTCCATCATTTGACTTGCCCGACTATCCCAAAGACAGCGTTAAGTTTATTGGAAAAATGCAAAGATACAAAATAGGCGAAGAAGATACTCTTATGGATATTGCCCGTAATTTTACACTTGGCTATGTTGAACTATTGACCGCAAATGAGCCAATGGACGCTTGGGCGCCTATTCCAGATACAGAAATTATAATTCCCAGTAAACATATAATCCCAAGAACAGAGATAAAAAATGGTATAATTGTAAATTTAGGTGAAATGCGTATTTTTTATCTAAAAGATGGCAAGAGTATAAAAACTTTTCCCATCGGTATTGGTAGAGATGGCCTGCATACCCCCATAGGCAGAACAACAATTGTTCGCAAAAAGCAAAATCCAAACTGGTATCCAACCAAAAGAATGCGTGACGCTGACCCTAAATTGCCGTGGAAGATTGAGGCTGGACCACAAAATCCGCTTGGCAAACATGCGCTTTATCTGGGGTGGGCTGAATATTTAATTCACGGCACAAATAAGCCTTGGGGGATAGGCAGGCGGGTTAGCTCTGGTTGCATACGTATGTATCCAGAAAATGCAGAAGAATTATTTACTTTTACACCTATTGGTACTGAGGTTGAAGTTGTTGACCAGCCAATTAAAATTGCTTGGTTGGACAGCGGACTTTATATAGAGGCTCACCCAACCGCAACACAAAGTGATGCCATAGAAAAAAAAGGCTATATTCCATATGAACTAATAGAAGATGAGATATCAGAAGAATTACAAAATTTTATCAAAAAAATAGCTGGTGATGACAAGGCAAAAAAACTAAATTGGGAACAAATAAAAATAATTTTAAAAGAAAGACGGGGATATCCCATTAAAATATTGGACAGCAGCAAAGAAAATGACAAAAATAACAGCAAGTAAAATAAAAAAAGCTTTTAAAGGTGAAGTAATAATTCCTGCCGATAAGTCTATATCGCATAGAAGCTTGCTTTTAAGCGCGATTGCAAAAGGCACAACTAAAATATTTAACTTGCTAGAAAGCGATGATGTGCTAGCAACAAAATCAGCATTAGAGAATATGGGCGTTCCAATTAAAAAAATAAGTAATAATTCTAAAACATATTACGAAGTAACGGGCACAGAAAAGCTAAAAAGCCCAAAATGTGAGCTTTATTTAGGAAATAGTGGAACATCGGCAAGATTGCTTGCGGGACTAATTGCTGGCAGTAATATAAATGCTTGTATAACGGGCGATTTCTCTCTGTCAAAAAGACCGATGCAAAGAGTGATTGAACCTCTTACAAAAATAGGGGCAAAATTTGAACAATTAGGAGAAAATTCACTACCTCTTAAAATTCAAGGAACTTCAAAGCCAAAAGCAATCAATTATAAAATGCCCGTTGCCTCAGCTCAGTTAAAGTCAGCAATATTGCTTGCAACTCTTAAAAGCGACGGCACAACCAAAATCACTG
>JALTWL010000139.1 GCA_027047045.1 Micavibrio sp. | reverse complement strand
TATTTCCTTTGGATTTTTCTTTTCCTTTAACCAGTCAGCAATTGCTTGGATATCATCAGTTGTAACTGTTTTTCCATCTTCAAAACGAAGCATATTTTCAAGCAAAACTTTCAAAGAAAATGGTAGCTTAGAAATATCACCTATCTTTTTTTCCGCCTCTTTTAAGGAAAAGTAATCGTAAGAATTACCTGCAACTTCTAAATTCTTACGTACAGCTAAACTATCTCTACCCGTTGCTACCATTTTTTAAACACTCCTAAATAAAAAATTTACAAAAAACACTAATAAAACATGCCATATTTTGAAATAAAATACACCAATAAAATATTTTTTAGATTTGCTTGACATATCATTTAGGGTTTATTACATTTGCTTAGATTGATGTCAAATTAGAATAAGGAACGGTAAAATAACATGGATAAGAAACAAAAATTAGCGGCTGTTTTTGCTATTGTATCTATGGGGGCTGGTATGGGCAGTTTTGGCTATGGTACTTTTGATAGTCTACACAGTCAATATACAAATAAAGAAGGAAAAGATGCTGTTGAAAAATGTATAACAAATCAAAAAAATTGTAATCTCGCAGAATATAAAGCTGCTGCCGAATTTTCAACTAGACAAGACAGAGCAGGTAGCTTTATGCTTGGCGGGCTTGGCTTATCCCTTTTTTCGTCTTATATGCTTACCAGCATTATAAGTAGAGGTGTAACAAATAGGCGACCCAGACCTAAGAAACCAAAACAAAATAACGGTCCTAAAAGTTAATTTTTGAATATATTTGCCAATATTTGATTTAATAACAACCTACCTGTTTTGGTAACTGCGATTGCATTGTCAATATTTTGTAGTAGGTTGTTTTTCTTTAAATTATCAATAGCTATAAAATCCAACATTTCTTGATAATTATTATTTTCTGCCTTTAATTTATCATATGTTATTGGCTCTAATAATCTAAGCCCCATTATTAGTAATTCTTCTAATCTTTCTTCAGGTGTTAGTTGTTTTTTTCTAAGTGAGTTTTTAAAATTCTTATCTATATCATTTACCCATATCTGCGGTACAGTATGTTCTTGTATAGCAAATTTATTGTTATTTATTTCCACCCTACTATGCGCCCCTGCCCCAATACCAACATAGTTGCAATAATTCCAATAAAGTAAATTATGACGGCTTTTGCCACCTTCTTTGGCATAGTTAGAAATTTCATAATTGCTATAATTAAAACTATTCGCAATGTCGTTGGTAAGATTATAAAATTCAAATGATTTTTGACTATCAGGAATAGATAGCTCTCCTCTATTGTAAAGAGTGTAAAATAAAGTTCCCTTTTCAATTGTTAGTTGATAAAGCGATATATGTTTGCCCGCTAATTTAAAAGCTTTTTTTAGCTCTTTTTCCCAACCAGATAAATTTTGTCCTGCACGAGCATATATAAGGTCAAAGCTAAAATCTTTAAAATATTGACAGGCAAGCTCAATTGCTGTGATAGCTTCACTAACTGAGTGTTGCCTACCCAGTTTTTTTAAATCACTATCTATTAGTGATTGTACACCTAAAGATACTCTATTTATACCTATATCCTTAAAAAGCTTAAATTTGTTTATCTCAACAGAAGTTGGATTAGCCTCAATTGTTATTTCTACATTATCCGCAAATTGCCAATATTTCGCAATTTCATTTATGATTTTATCTACAATATCAGCTGGCATCAATGAAGGTGTACCTCCACCAAAATATATTGAAGTGAGTTTTTGTTTATCTTTAATTTGACTTACCCAATATTTTATTCGTCTGATATAAGCATCACACCATATATCATAGTCAATATTGTTCAAAATATAACTGTTAAAATCGCAATACGGACATTTAGATAAACAAAAAGGCCAGTGAATATAAATACCAAATTCTGGGCTTGTTTCTTTTTTTGGTTTATTGTCCACAAACATATTTTTCTATAAATTTTTGAAGTGCTAATCCTCTGTGGCTTATTTTTTGCTTTTCTTCTCTATTCATCTCTGCAAAACTCTTGCTATAGCCATGAGGTAAAAATATAGGGTCATAGCCAAAGCCATTTGTACCTTTGGGTGGGTAAATTATTTTTCCATCAACCCTGCCTTCTATATACTCAACTCGCCCATCTGGAAAGGCAAGAGCAAGAACTGTTATAAAATAAGCTGATTTATCTACTTCATCTTTTATTTTATGCCATAGCTTTTCCATGGCTAAATTAAAATTTCTAATACCATTTTTGTCCTCTGCCCATCTTGCCGAATATATGCCTGGCTCTCCATTTAAAGCATTGACAGCAAGACCGCTATCATCAGCAAGCGCAACCTTTCCAGTTGCCTGCATTATGGCAGTTGCTTTTATTTTTGCATTTTCATGAAAGCTATTGCCATTTTCTTCTGCTTCTTCTAACCCTAGCTCACCCGCAAATTGTAAATCTTCAATTCTATCTACAAGTAAGTTCTTAATTTCCGCTATTTTACCAGTATTATGGGTGGCAACAACTAACTCATTCAACATATTTTATATTCCTAATGCTTCTTCTTGTTTTTTTGTAAGCTCTGAAATTGCCTTTTTTGCAAGCTCCATCATTCCTAAAAATTGTTCTTCCGAAAATGGGCTGTCTTCAGCAGTTCCCTGCACCTCTACAATTAGCCCCTTGCCTGTCATTACAAAATTTGTATCAACTTCAGCCTCGCTATCTTCAGCATAATCTAAATCAAGCACCAATTCTCCTTTATAAATTCCACATGATATAGCTGCCACCGAATCAATAAATGGCATATCTTCAATTGCGCCAATTTTCATTAAATGTTCAAAAGCTTGATAAAGCGCAACATAAGCACCAGTAATTGACGCTGTTCTTGTTCCTCCATCAGCCTGTATTACATCACAATCCAGTATTATTTGCATATCTGGTATTTTTTTTAAATCAACAACCGCCCTTAGCGATCTCCCTATCAATCTTTGTATTTCTTGAGTTCGTCCTGATTGCTTACTTCTTGCAGCTTCTCTTGCCATTCTGCTATTAGTTGATCGTGGCAACATACCATATTCAGCAGTAATCCAACCCTCACCTTTCCCTTTTAGCCAACTAGGGAGTTTGTCTTCTATTGTTGCAGTACACATAACATGTGTATCTCCACATTTAATAACACACGCACCTTCGGCATATTTAGGAACATTATCTGTATCTATAATGATTTTTCTAATCTCATCTAATTTTCTTTTTGATGGTCGCATTTAATTCTCCTTAAAAATTTACTGAGCGCTTCTTTTTATCATATTTGTTGTACTTTGCCCTTCTTTTAAATCTGCTAAGAATACTTCCCCACCATATGACATTACAAAATCAGCTCCTACAACTTCTGACATAGAATAATCACCGCCCTTAATCAATATATCTGGTTGTAATTCTTGTAGTAACTCCATAGGAGTGTCTTCCTCAAATATTACAACTATATCCACATAGCTAATTGCTTTTAGTACCATGGCTCTTGATATTTCATTTTGAACTGGACGATCTTTTCCTTTTAATCTTTTTACAGAGTTATCACTATTTAAACCAACAATCAATTTATCACATTTGCTTTTCGCCTGTTTTAAAAGAGAAATATGACCAGGATGGATAAGATCAAAACAGCCATTTGTAAAACCAAGCTTTAAGTTTTTTTGTCGCCAACGTTCAACCATTTCTTTTGTTGTTATTTTATCACAAAAAGTATTTTCCAATACAGAACTAGAAGAAATATATTCTTTTACTTCATCTATGCCAACTGTGGCTGTACCAACTTTTCCAACTACAATACTGCCTGCAATATTTGCAATTTCAGCAGCTTCAGTTAAATTTGCCCCCGATGCCAACAAAACAGAAATGGCTGCAACAACGCTATCCCCCGCGCCTGATACATCAAAAACTTCTTTTGCCTGCGCTCTTATATGTTTAATATAGCCATCAGAACTTACAATTGTCATACCATCTTTACTTCTAGTTGCCAAAATATTTTGTATATTAAATTTTTTAATTAAATATTTAGCAGCCTCTATAACATCATCATCTGTACTAGTTGGCATAGAGCTTGCCTCTGATAATTCCTTCTTATTTGGAGTAATTAGATATGCATCTCTATAAATAGAATAATCATGCCCCTTAGGATCAATAATTACTTTTTTTCCTGATTTAATTATTTTTGCTAATAATTTTGAACATATAGCTCCTTTACCATAATCTGAAATAACAACAATATCAAATTCATCTGACATAGATGTAAATTTATCATAAATTATATTAGTTAAATTATCAGATATTATTTTTGTATCTTCCATATCTGTGCGAAGTAATTGCTGTCCTGAGGAAATAAATCTAGTCTTTAAACTAGTTGGCCTAGAGCTATCAATGATCAAACCTTTATCACAAACCCCAATGGCATATAATTTATTACTAATTTTTTTTGCTACCTCATCATCACCAACAATACTAAGAATAGATGTCTTTGCCCCCAGTGAGGTTATATTGGCAACAACATTGCCAACCCCACCTAACATTTCTTTTTCCCGTGCTATTTTAATTACAGGTATTGGCGCTTCTGGAGAGATTCTATTAACTTCCCCGTAAATAAAACGATCAAGCATAATATCACCCATACATAAAATACGAGCATCACTAATATTGTTCAATAAATGTAAGAGATGTTGTTGCATGATTTTTTATAAAATAGTTAGTCAAACCAGCCCATTGATAACAAATAAAATAAAACATTGCAAGCAATCTTGGTATTTTTCATATTTTCTTAATGTTTTTATGTTCTAATCATAACTAAGTTTTAAGATTATTAAAAATTAAATATTTGGGTTTTGCTATGAGTGAAAAACATAAATATAGTACTAATAACAAAGTAAAAACTGGCTTTTTTCAAGCTGTTGCCAATAGATTAAAAAAACAACGGTTGGGGGATTTGTTACTTTCTGCCAATCTTATAACTCAAAAAGAGCTTGACCGCGCGCTCCAAGAACAAAGCAAAACAAAAGAACAAATTGGTAAAATTTTAATCAAAAATGGTGCTATTGCTCCGGTATCTTTATATAGAAAATTAGCAGAACAATGGTGCATAAAAGCTAGCACTATTGGTTTAACATTGATGGTTGGCTCTGTATCTTTACCAAATACTGCGCGAGCAAATACTACACAAAATAACAAAATTATATTAGCCTCTGCTGTTAGCAGTTCCACTTATAATTCTATAAAGATAAAATACCCGTCTATGTTCGGTAGCAAAGAGATTAAATCTAATGATACATCTTCCTTTAGCAAATGGACAGGTATGTTAAACAGATTTGAAAAACAATTAGCATCATATTCTGCAACTAGCGCCTCACCAAAATT
>JALTWL010000138.1 GCA_027047045.1 Micavibrio sp. | reverse complement strand
GGCAAAGTAATAGATGTAAATGGCTTGATAATGACTAAATTAGATGGCTCTGCAAAAGGAGGAGTGATTGTATCTTTAGCAGAAAAATTTAAATTACCAATACATGCAATAGGGGTTGGAGAAAAAATAGAAGATTTAAGACCCTTTGAGGCTAAACAATTTGCAAAATCTCTTATGGGTATAGATAAATAAAGCATATATGTTCTTTATTATTAGCTAAAAATATAACTTGTAGCTCCAAGACGTTTTAAGGGCTCTACAAAATTCCGCATTGAATGAAAATATGACCAATCTAGGCATGTGTAACCAGTATTTTTATCAATTGCGTTAATATTTACCCCAGTTTGTCTAACTATAAATGGTAGCATATCAGGATTTGTAGATTGTAAAGCGTACCATATTATATTTTTACCATTTAACTCTATATTAGGATTAGCGCCGGCATCAAGTAACATTTTAACAACATTAGTATTACGACGCATTACCGCAAATAAAAGTGGTGTAAATCCACTATATTCACTATGATTCGGGTTAGCCTTATATTTTAACAATAATGCGACTATTTTTTCTTTTATGTCACTTTTTTTACACGCATATATAAGGGGAGTTTCTTCAAAATAACCAATATAATTGGCATCTGCCCCAAATAACAGCAAATTATGTACAGCTATATCATCATTATTATTGATAGCATCTAACAATTTATCGTTAACATCAATCATTATGTACCTTAAACTCTCTTTATTCCTGAACAATAATTATAAAGAACAAAGGTAAAAAACTAGTTAATTGCTAGATAGATAATCATAATTAGGTGAATATTATTTTACTTAATGGTTATTCATTTTCAATCATTTTACGTCTGGAAGTCCATATATATGCAGGTCTTTTAGGGCCTATAATCCAAACTCTAAACGCACGTATTGCGGCTCTAAAAGTAAGCCCCTTACGTTCCAATATCCAAAAAAGTATCATGGCTAAAATAGATAGTAATATCGTCCAACGTCTAGGATATAGCAATACTACCAAAGCACTAGCACCAGCCCGTGCATCAAATTTCCAAAAACGGGGAGTTTTTTGACTATTACGCCAATGCCAACTTATATAACCTTCTTCTTGTGTTTCTTCTTCTGACATATTCTTATCCAATTCTTAATAAAATAACCAATTCAATGATATGATAAAAAAATTAAGAAATATTTTATAGTTATAAATTTTCTTCTTTTTCAAGTTTTTTGAGCTCTTCAGCGCTTTGCACATAAGTGAGATAATATCGTCTTTCTATTTCACCTGCCTCATAAGATTGGCGAGCTGATTTTTCCATAGTTTGCCCGTGTTCTTCTACCATCTTCATCAATCTTGTTGACCATTTATCAAATGGCATATCAAGTAGCTCTTCTCTTATTTCTTCGGTAAATTCTAACCATTCTCTAAGACCAACACGCCCACCGCCGACTCTTGGAGCTAGGGTTTGTGTTACAATCAATCTAAGTGTTTCCATCAGAGAGTAAGCTCTTTCAACCCTTTCTGTCGGTTCAAAAGCAGATATCATACGCCTAACGGTAGCCGCAACCCCAGTTGTGTGGACAGTAGCATAAACAGTGTGTCCAGTTTGCCCAGCTTCAATTGCAGCAGAAATTGTTTCTCTATCACGTGCCTCACCAATTAAAATAATTTCAGGCTTACGACGCAGAGCATTTCTAACGCCCGCAGCAAAGCTTGGAAGATGTCTGGGAATTTCAGATTGTCCAATAAGGCTACGCTTACTATTGATAGCATCGTAAGTAAATTCAATAGGTGCCTCATAAGTTAGCATTTTTCCACAACCCTCAGGACGTTCAAGCATCATACGGTTGCCAGCAGCCAGTAGAGTACTTTTACCACTACCAGTTGGACCAGTTACCAATATAAGCCCTTGTCTTGGGTGCCATGCATCACGAATCACTTGTTCAATGCTAAGGTCGTCCATAGTAGGTGGTTCACTAGGAAGCACACGCATAGTAATTTGTACACCATCTCTACCTTCTACTAAAATAGCAGTCATATTGACACGAAAACGCTTTCTTGTCCATCTATCAACCATTATTTCATATGAAAGGTCAATATCTGCCCCACCGGCAAGAATGGCATTAGCCTCAACCCCATAAAGACGAGAAATAATAGAATTCATATCTGCGGCATCAAGAAAACGAAAAGTTGCAGGATATAGCGAGCCATGTATTTCATTGTAAACAGGTTTACCAGTTTGAAATGTAACATCGCTTGAGTCCATCTCTATGCACCATAGCAAAAATGGATCAACATGGCTTTCCTGAAAACGATCAGGTTCATCAGGCCATGTTTGTTTTATATCATCTTTACCTTTTTTAAGAAGACTTACCGGTCTGCGGGCTGCCATTCATCATATCCTGTTCTAAATTCCGAAGGTCCTGTTATTCTAAGGGCTCTATCTCCTATGCGTAGCATATCGCCACCACCTGTTATTCCACGGTCTTCATGCAACGCGTAAGGGGCAGATATAATATTTTGAGCAAGTAACATACGATATCTCACCATACCATTAAAATCAGATATTAATCTTTCAAGATTACTATCAAAAATTTGATTTGCTTGGGTAACTCCTGCCTCCCAGCCACGCATAAAAGCATCATCCCAGTTTCTTTTTTCCTCAGCAGTTGTTGGCCACAAAATTTTAGGGGGAACTTTTATTTTCTTTTCAACTGGAAGTGGCTGTATATATTGTCGCCAATCTCTAGGAGCTGTTACAATTTTTGCATCTTTTATTATGTTATATATTCTATCAGCAACAGCTGCCTCTATACCGCTTTTTGCAATTAGCAGTGTATTTTGCGCCTCTGTTATAATTGGGGGCTCAATTAAAAGCCCAGATGGTGCTTTTATAAGCAGTCTTTGAAAATTGAATACTCTATCCAAAGCAGGCGCATATCCCTCTAAGCTTTCATTTATTTCATTGCTTCTAAAAGCAAGCCCACCACGCGCGCCATAAGAAAGTGCTGCGTCTGTTTGTGCATCTTTTCTAATATCAAGTGATACTTCACTATCTACTATACCATCAATATCAAGACTATCTTTTTTAGATATTTGAGGAGTTTTAGTCAAAAGCTCCTCCATATTTAAAGGAGTATCATTAGTATCATCATAAGTATTTTTTAAATAAGCAAACTTACCTATCTTCTCATTACCAGCTTTAGCTATATCTGGGTACGCAGTTACTGCGATAATTAAGGCTGTAAATATAATAAATGATATATTAGTTTTCATTACCAAATACCTCAATTCCACCAACTATATCATGAATTGTATCATAATTTATCTCTACTATCTTTCTGTCTGCATCAACAACAACATCAGCCCTAGTTCCAGATTGTAGCCCTATATCACGCAATACATCAATTACAGTTTTTTCTACTGATCTAACTTGAACTACGATAGGAACGGGTGGTTTTGCACCTAAAATAGAAAAACGATAGCCCGCACGATTAGCAACAGTTTTTACAATCGGCTCTAACGGTCCTGTCCATTCAACAGATATAGTCCTTAGTAATTCTTTGGGAACATTGCTAACAGAAGATACAGTTGCCAAAGGCGTTTTATGTTGCTCTACCGCTGCGAGAGTTTGTAAAGCAGCAGAGGCTCTATCTACAGCAGAACTCAATTTAAGAGCAACAGGATCAGGTTCAATTACCATTTGACGACCAATATTTTTAGATTGTGTGCAACCACCCAGAATAATCACATTAACAACAATTGCTAGTATTAAAAAAGAAGTTGTTATTTTTTTCATTATATAATAAACACCTTTCTAGTAAATATAAACGGACAAGAATATTCTTATCAAAAAAATACCATAACAACAAGACCATATTTTTTACATTATCTCAAGCTATTTTGACTTTTTAACAGACCATGTTTGTACATAGACATAAATACCTTTTTTCTATATTTGCTACCAAATTTTGGAGTCCTTGAATGGTAATGTGCAATAGCTTTATATAAACTTCCGCTATTATCAACGTTTTTCCTAAGTATCCAAGCTGCAACAGCAACATTTATACAACCATCATCTCTAACCCATTTTTTTGCAGTGCTTTCTGATACTTTCCAATATTTTGCTAGTTCGGGTATCCATATAGTATTTATTTGCATAGGACCTAAATCATAAGTATTGTTAGTATTTTTAACCTGTTGACCTATTTTACCACCTTCAACATGCATAATACCAACCAAGACAGCAGGAGGAACAGAATAGGTTTGTGCTGCCATAAACAAACATGCCGCTAGTCCCGTAACTCCAAGCATAATCAAAGCCTCCTTAAAATAATATTATAGTAAAATCATAAATTTAATAACATCATTGTACAAATTCTGCCAATAATAATAAAGTATTTTCTGGACGACCAGCAATTACTGTTACTTTTCCACTTGATGGCGACATATAAACAATAAAAGGTGATGAAGGTAATTTCCATTTAGCAAATAATTTTGTATTTTCTTTTATCTTTTTATAGGATTCCTTTTTTGCTAAACTTTTATCTAAGGCTTTTTTATTTCCACCAACAAAATCTCCCCAAGCTTTTGTTGGGTTTAAAACAGATAAAAGAGCAGCACCCGCGTGTTTGTTAATATCTACTTTTCCAAATGGAATCATTCTTATTTGTAGTTGATTATTATTAACGGCTTGTTTTATATCATTCCAAAAATCTTTACAATGAATACAGTTGGGATTCATATACATATATATATATGGAGCATTTTTATTTCCTATTGCAACCCAATTAGATTTTTCTGTTTCTGCATAGAATTTTTTAGATTTATTAGATTGTTTATTGTCTTTGTTATTTATTTTGTGCTTAGTATCTTGATATTTTTTCAATATTTGAGATTTATCAACATCAGATAATTCATTATTTTGATTATTATTTGAATCATTATTGGAAGGCGGCTCTTTTTCCGATGTTGTAGATGCTAATTTTAATTCTTTATTTTTGCCAAGCATTTCCTTTATTTGTCTAAAGGTTACTATTTCTCCTTCTGGACCAAATAACAATCCTGTAATTAAACCACCTTCAGATGTTGTATATACATATTGTACAACTTTATTATCTTCTTTATTTTTAAGAATCCAACCATCTAAACCATAACTTTGCCCTAAATAAAGAGCCTTTAGATTTTTTTCATCTACTAATCTTTGTAGTAATTTATGCTTTGTTGGCTCATTTATTTTGTCTTCTTTTGCAACTGAGGGATAAATAAATAATATATTTGCTAAAATAGCAATTATTATAAAATATATAAGTTTTTGCATTAGATTCTCCTTAAAAATTTTTAGCCGACTTAAAAATAATATAACTATAAATCATTACATTTAGCTTAGCCAAGAAA
>JALTWL010000137.1 GCA_027047045.1 Micavibrio sp. | reverse complement strand
GCTGTCCTTAAAAAAGTGGCATTTGTAACGCCTGCAATTTCAACTGGATATTGAAAGGCAAGAAATATTCCAAGCGTGGCTCTTTCTTCAGGCAACATTTCGGATATATCTTGTCCTTCAAATAATATACGACCTTTGGTAATTTGATAGCCATTTTTACCTGCAATCACGTAAGATAGAGTGGATTTGCCAGAACCATTAGGTCCCATTATTGCGTGGACTTCGCCTTTAGGTATTTCTAAATTAAGCCCTTTTAGGACTTCCTTGCCATCTACTGATACGTGCAAATTTTCTATTTTTAACATTTTTTATTCCTTTCTATCCAACTGAGCCTTCTAGGCTAATTCCGATTAGTTTTTGCGCTTCAACCGCAAATTCCATCGGTAAATGTTGCATTACTTCCCGACAAAAGCCATTCACAATTAGGGCAACTGCCTCTTCTTCACCAATTCCGCGCTGTCTGCAATAAAATAGTTGTTCATCACTTATTTTTGAAGTGGTTGCTTCATGCTCTAATTTTGCTGTGTGGTTTTTATTTTCTATGTAAGGCACAGTGTGCGCTCCGCAGTTATTACCAATCAGTAAGCTATCGCATTGTGTGTAATTTTGCGAAGCATCGGCACTAGGCGCTATTCTAACTAGTCCTCTATAAGTGCTATTTGAACGCCCAGCTGATATTCCTTTAGAGATAATTTTTGACTTTGTGTTTTTGCCTAAGTGAATCATCTTAGTGCCTGTGTCGGCTTGTTGATAATTATTTGTAATTGCAATAGAGTAAAATTCACCCACGCTGTCATTACCTTTTAAAATGCAAGATGGATATTTCCAAGTAATGGCAGAGCCAGTTTCAACTTGTGTCCAAGAAATTTTTGCCCTATCGCCTTTGCAAATACCACGTTTGGTTACAAAATTATAAATTCCGCCCTTGCCATGCTCATCGCCGGGATACCAATTTTGCACAGTTGAATATTTAATTTCTGCATCTTCTAAAGCCACTAGCTCAACTACTGCTGCGTGCAATTGATTTTCATCTCTCATAGGTGCGGTACAACCCTCAAGATAGCTAACATACGCACCCTTGTCAGCAATAATAAGTGTGCGTTCAAACTGTCCTGTTTTGGCTTCATTTATTCTAAAATAAGTTGAAAGCTCCATCGGGCATCTAACCCCTTTAGGAATATAAACAAAAGTACCATCAGTAAATACAGCTGAATTTAAGCAAGCATGTTTATTATCTGTCATTGGAACAACTGAGCCTAAATATTTTTTTACAAGCTCTGGATAGTCGTGTACAGCCTCTGATATTGAGCAAAATATCACGCCTGCTTCTTTTAATTTTTCTCTAAAGGTTGTTACAACCGATACGCTATCAAAAACCGCATCAACTGCAACCCCTGCAAGCATTTCTTGTTCTTTTAAAGGTATTCCTAATTTATCGTAGGTTTCAAGCAATTTAGGGTCAACCTCATCTAGTGATTTGGGAGCGCTGTCCGCACTTTTAGGGGCGGCATAATAATATATATCTTGATAGTCAATATCATCAAATTTAAGTTTTGCCCATTTGGGCTCCACCATATTTTGCCATAGTTTAAAAGCTTTTAGTCGCCAGTTAAGTAGCCATTTAGGCTCTTGCTTTTTGGCAGACACTAGCCTGACTATATCCTCATTTAAGCCTTTGGGGGCAAGTTCCATCTCTATTTCTGTAACAAAGCCAGCGTCATATTTTTGCCCCAGCTCTTTGACTTGTTTTATGGTGTTTTTATCTGCCATGTTTAACCCTCCCCCCAATACCAACAACAGAGCTACTCTGCATATCTGTAAGAGTAATATTGCTAAGTGTATTGCAAATGGCCTCATTTACCTTTTGCCAACGTCCTTGCAACGGACATGTGCCACCAATACAACAATCATCTATAGTGTCTATATCAACACAGGCGGTCAGCGCAATAGGACCGTCTATTGCTTCTATTATTTGCCAAACAGATATTTCAGCCATTTTATCTTTTTTTATAAAATATCCACCTCCTGCACCACGTTTTGAGCTAACAATGCCAGCCTTGGCCAGTTGTTTTAAAACTTTAGTCAGAGTTGGTTCTGGCAGTAATGTTTTAAGGGCAAGCTCCCCAACTGTTTTGTGGGTAGGCGATATTTCTGCCATATAAGACAGTACAACTACCGCATAGTCAGTCATTTTGCTTAATTTTAACATTTAAAAATACCCCTGCTTAAATAGGTACTAAACCATTCCCTATTTATATAGAGCTAAATAAGTTATTTTGCAAGTTATTTTAGCCGTGTGATGTTATATTTTTTATGCATTTTGATATTTTGCCAGATGTGCGTATTTTAGAGGGTAAATAATCTACGCTGTCACTTTTAGCAACACTCCAATCTGGCTTGTCAAGCTGGCGAAGTTCATAATATGATACTTTTCTGTGATTTTGTAATTTTTTCTCTGCTCGCAGTGTAGGTGGGGTATTTGTTGTTTTGTTGTCATAAAAATATATATCTAAAGTACATTCATCTGAGCGGTACTGCCATATCTCAGCAGGGCTTTCTTGCCATTTTATTTGTGGAGAGCCAAGTAGATATTTAACTTGCATCTCTGTCATATGTAAGAGTGCATCTGGATTTTTAGAGATAAATTTTCTAGCTGTATGGCTATATCCTTTTGCCGGCGTGTATTTATTTGACCTGACCTCTGGCATTAGGCTGTATTTATTGTTTTTGTTGTCGGAAAGTTCAGATGTTTTACAACTTCCAACCAAAACAGAAGATAGTACAAAACAAATAAGCACAGCCTTGTAAAGCGGGTTATTTATAGTCAAGTCATTGCTGATATTTTTTATTAACAATCCCATATTTTGTACCAAGCCGTCTTTAAAGCTAATTTTTAAGCCACTTCTAGTTTTACATTTTTTATAGCTATGGTGTTTTCAGAAAAATCTCTATTTACTATATTATCAACCATATTTTCTTTTTGTAACACACTCAGATTACCGACAATCATAGCACCATCTTCTACTTGCAAAGAGCCATATTGCAAGTTACCACGAACACAAGCTCCAGAATATATAGTAAGTTGTTCTGTAACTGTTATGTCCCCCTCAAAATACCCATATATTTCTGCATTTTGTACTTCTATTTTGCCATTAAAATGTCCACCAGCTCTAATATCTACTTTAAGGGCATTTTTTATTGAGGCCTCAATATATCCTTCAACTATCAAATGGTCACAAGAAGTTATTTCACCAGAAAGAGAAATACCCCGCCCAACGGTTAGCTTTCTTTCATCTTGAGCATCTATTTGCTCCATATATAGTTCGCTGCCTGGAATATCACTTCTAATGGTTCTTTTTTCTACAGTCATAAACTTACCTCAAACATACTCAACGACTCAAAAATGAGAAGTTAAATTGTCCCTTAAGACATTACAAAATTTAAACTTAGAGTCAGATTCTTAACATATATTTATAATATTTTCAAGTTCTTTGTACTAAGCCAATAATATGTTGAGTTTTGGTTAGCATAATTGTTTTTTCGTCATAAAGTAAAAACTATGCAAATGATAATTTTGCATAGGTTGGGCGTAAAATATCCATGTCTTGTTATGAGCTGTAAGATTTAAGGGAATAATAAATATTGAGTTTGTGGGGAATTAGTAAAAATGGCGGAGAGGATGGGATTCGAACCCACGATACCAGTTTCCTAGTATAACGGTTTAGCAAACCGCCGCCTTCAGCCACTCGGCCACCTCTCCTTAAGATGCCTAAAAACCGCATGTTATAAAAAAGCAATAATAAGGCTAAATGTCAAGCAAAACTAAAGCAAAAACATGTCAAAATATAGTTATTTTATAATTATAGCTATTTCTAAAAATTATTTAGACTGTCTAATTTAAGCGACTTACCCTAGTTATTGTATTATATAAGATTATGTTTGGGGATAAATATAGTATCGGGAAACTTTAAATATTGTAAATATCTTTGAGATTAGTTATGTTTGCATAATATTAAAAGGGCGGGTGATGTAGATATTATTTAAATTTTACTTTTAAAATTATTCAAAAAATCGTCTTCTGCGTCAATTTTGATAAATCCACCTTGAATATTTACTTCTGGGACAAATTTTTTGGTAAAAGGTATCATAAAGCTATAATCATTTGAGCTAGATATAATTTCTAAAATATCGCCTGCACCAAAATTTTGTACTGATTTTACTTTGCCAATTTCTTTGTTAGTGCTGAGTTTAATTACCTGCAAGTCTTCTAATTCTGTATAATAAAAGCTATCATCATCTCCAGTAATTGGGGATAGATATTCTTTATTTATATATAAATTTTTATTTTTGAGAGCCTCAACTGCATTTCTATCATCTATATTTTCTATTTTTGCAATATATGAATTTTTATGTGGAGATATTTCAATTATTTTACAAATAAAGTTACCTTCCTTGTCAAAAACACCATCTTCACCCATTAGTAAATCAAGATTTTCAGCAAAAATATGTAAATATACCCACCCCCGAATTCCGTGTGGTTTGCCTATTTTAGCAATGCGAATAAATTTATTTTTTGACATTCCCTAATTTTCAATATAGCAAATCATAAACGCCACATAAATTTATTTATATATGGCGTTTAATATTAACAAAATTAAGCTAATTATTCAGCTGTTTTTTCTTCTTTTGTTTCAGCCTCAGCTTCAGCAGATGCTTTTGCTTCTTCTTCGGCGGCTTTGGTAGCTGCTAGTTTTTCTTCTTTTTCACGTTGACGTTCCAAAGTTTTCTCACTTGGTTTTGCTTTATTCGGGTTGTTGAATTTTGGTTTTTCAATTAAGCCTGCATTACCTAAGAAAATAGCAACTCTGTCAGTTGGTTGAGCACCTTCACCTAACCAATATTTAACTCTATCGGTGATAAGGCGAACTCTATTTTCATCATCTTTGGGTAGCATTGGATTATATGTTCCCAATTTCTCGATATATCTGCCATCTCTGGGGGCTCTTACATCTGCAACAACAATACGATAATAAGGGCGTTTTTTTGCACCTGCACGTGCTAGTCTGATTTTTAACATTTTTTTACTTTCCTTTCTTAAAAATTAAACCATTTAAACTTTTACTTCTTTTTTTTAGCGCGCCTTGCGGCTTGTGCTTTTTTTCTTTTATTCATCTTTTTGGTTGGACGTGAATTTCCGATATTTGGCATTCCAAGCGGTGGTATTCCATCTGCGCCGCCGCCCATCATTCCCCCCATATTGCCAAGCATTGGGTTATTGGGCAGGGAGCCAGCAGAAGGCAACACCGCACCATCTGCAAACGGATTTGGACCAAGCGGACTATTATTTTCAGCCCCTACCTCCATTTGGGCAGCCATTGCCTCTAATTCTTTGGCAGAACCACCACCAAACATAGAGCCTAAAGATTTTAAAAGCCCCTTACCACCCATTTTTCTCATTTTTTTCATCATTGTTTGCATTTGCTGAAACTGTTTTAAAAGCTTATTTACATCTTGTACTTTTGTGCCAGAGCCAGCAGCAATACGCTTTCGGCGAGAGGCATTTAAAATTTTAGGGTTTTCTTTTTCTGCTTTGGTCATAGAAGATAAAATTGCCTCTTGCTGTTTTATGATGGTGTCATCAATATTTGCATCTTCAATTGCAGATTTTAGCTTATTCATACCAGGCATTAAGGACATAATCCCAGAAAATCCGCCCATTTTACGCATTTGTTGTAGCTGAGATGCAAAGTCATTTAGGTCAAATTTTCCTTTTTGGAATTTTTGAGCCATACGCTCAGCTTCTTCTTTTTCGATTGTTTCAGCAGCCTTTTCAACCAGTGATACAATATCGCCCATATCTAAGATTCTGTCGGCAATACGCTCTGGGTGGAAAAGCTCAAGCGCATCAGTTTTTTCACCAGTACCAATAAATTTAATTGGGCAACCAGTAACCGCTTTCATAGACAGAGCCGCGCCCCCTCTTGCATCTCCGTCTATTCTAGTAAGTACAATACCTGTTAGCTCAACACGCTCACCAAAATTTTTGGCAGTATTAACTGCATCTTGTCCAGTCATTGCATCTGCAACAAGTAGAGTTTCCTTTGGCTTGGCAAGGCTATATATTTCTGTGATTTCCTGCATAAGTTCCGTATCAATGGAAAGTCGCCCCGCAGTATCCAAAATAACAATGTCATAGCCACCTTTTTTTGCGCTATCCATTGCTCGTTTGGCAATATCAATGGCGCTTTCACCTTTGATTATCTCTAAACTATCAACGCCAATTTGCTCACCCAATATTTTTAATTGTTCTTGCGCGGCAGGGCGTTGAGTGTCTAGTGATGCAAGCAAAGTTTTTTTACGTTCTTTATTTTTTAAGAATTTTGCAAGTTTTGCTGATGTGGTTGTTTTACCAGAACCCTGCAAGCCAACCATAAGAATTGCAGTCGGGGGAGCGGCGCTTATATCAAGCCCCTCATTACTTGTGCCTAAAGTTTCAACTAAGGCATCATGGACGATTTTAACTACTTGCTCAGCTGGTTTTACAGATTTTAGTATTTTTTCACCAACTGCCCGTTCTTTTACTTTTTCAACAAATTCTTTAGCAACAGGCAAGGCAACATCGGCTTCTAAAAGAGCAATTCTAACCTCCCTTAGAGCTTGGTTTACAGCATCTTCTGTTAAAACTCCACGTTTGAATAATCCTTCAAACGCACCGCTTAGCCTATCTGTTAAATTCCCAAACATAAAAATATTTAACCCGTTTTAAATAATTAACAAAACAAAACAGCCCTAGTGAATGAAACTCATCGACTAGGGGACGCAGAGCGCAAAGATTCACAGTAATTTAATGGAGAATCTTTTGCTCAGTGGCAATATCTAAGCAGTTTTTATTGTAAAATCACCAAATTGTCAAGCTATTTTGCAGAATATATAACAATTGCAATTTCTGTTTTATCAGAGTAGTGAGTTACTATATTGATATTTCCCTCATAGCCACTATCTTTAAATATTGATGATATTATTTCCAGTTGCTTTGTTGCTATTTTAATATTTGCATTTGGAGCAAGCAATATTATATCCATTGTATTTTGCAAATGCCCAATATTATCAGTTAAAGCAAGGATAGTTTTCTTACCATTATCAATAAGTTCGAAGGGGTTATTTGGGCTGTAAATATCTTTATATTTGAATGCTATTCTTACCTTATTTTCTAAAGAGGCAAGCTTAGCTTTTTGTAGGATAGTTTCTTTTGCTATTAGATTTTTTAAAACTGCAGATAGGTAATTGGTATTTAGTTTTTTTATATGTTTTACCCGCGCCATATCAACACTACCTAAATTTGCGGTCATATCTTCTGCTTTGATACCACTCCTAAATTCGTTATTTAAGGTTTCAACAATTGAAAACCAGCCATATTCTTTGGGTTTAGACATTGAAAACATCATTACAAAAAATACAAGCATCAAAGCAATAACATCAGTAAAAGAAGTTAGCCAAATAGAGCTATTTTCCTTGTTTGTATCCGTATATCTAGGTTCTCGCCAATTATCGTTTAGCAATACATCTTGGGCATTTTCTCTTAGTTCTTTTACTTTTTCTAATGTACCCAATGGTTTTTCCTATCTTGTAAAATAAAGTTCAACCATATTTATTTTTTTTGTATTTTTTTCTTTAATACCAAAGGCTAAACTATTTTTATTTACACCAGTTTTAATTAACATATCTTTATAGTTTGTAAGTTCTTCAGCATTTTTATTACTGTTTGTTTTATATATAAATACGGACATTATATAATTATTGTTAGAATTAGCATTAGAAGTCATAATTGATATTTGTGTAAAAATATTTAAGTAATTTTCAAATACTTTGCCTTTTTGGGTATGGCCTTGTATTTTTAGACCTTTTGTTACTTGACTAAGCGCTCTTTTAAAATCATTTTTTTTAAGTAAAATTACAAAATTTCCACTATCATCAATTTTTTTTAACTCAAAGCTAATTGAGCTAGATGCAAATAGCCTTTCTAGTATTTCTTTGGCAGAGCCTTCGCCAATATTTTTATCTTTATCGGAATTTTCAGTTGAATATTTTGCAGGCCCCCAGAATTTTTTTGCAAATTGTTTTTCAAGACTTTCTAAAACGGGGCTTGCTTTTTTAATTTCAAAGTCTGAATTTGTATTAAGTACTACAAAAAATGCCAGTAGTAATATAAAAATAGACAGAGTCAAAAACGGCATATTTGCCGATGGTTGGTTTTTGGGTATATAGTCTGGCTGTCTTGCTATTTTGCTCATAATGTAGATATACTAGCACAAAGATTTAATCAAAACTAGCCAGAAGAGCGTCTATTTCTTCTTGCGATACGCCTTTTCCAGCAAGCTGAGGTCCATTTAGTAGTTTTTCATCTTCTGTTCTTGTATCTTCTTCCTCTACTATTTCTGAGGTAACATTCACATCTAAATCTTGTGATAGAGTATCAACTATTTTATTAACTTTGACTTCTATTTCTTTTAGAGCATTTACAACTTTGGTTATTCGCTGTCCTGTAATATCTTGAAAGCTGCAGGCCTCATAAATTTTGGTAATTTCTAGCAATATCTTGGCTTGCACATCTTCAGAAAGGCTATTTACTGTTTCTTCTATTATCTCGCAACTATCCATAATAGTGCCAGTTGCTTCTTCCGTTGCACCAATAATGGCATCAAGTTCATCTGTTGCATCTGGGATATGTTTATTATTTATATCATTTGCTTTAACCGATGATATTTCTGCTTTTGCAGTTTTGATATATTCTGTTAAATTTTGTAATTCTTGGTATGCTTTGACTGTTCCGTCTTCTTTTTGCATTATGGACATTATAGAGTCTATAATTTCTATTACTTCTGCACGACTAAATGGTCCGTATTTATCTTTATTTTTGCTGGACATTTAGGTTTTTCCTCCCTAATTTTAAGGTTTAAACAATTGATAATATTACAATTTTTGATAGTAATGTTAGAAATTAAAAACTTCCAAGAACAGCCATCATTTTTTGTTTTAGAGTGTCAGCATTAAATGGTTTTACTATATAGTTATTAACCCCAGCTTCACGTGCTGCAAGGACGTTTTCAGTTTTATTTTCTGCAGTTACCATTATAAAAGGAGTGTTATTGTTAGCGGCTCTGATTTTTCTAAGTAGCTCTATACCGGTCATAGGCTCCATATTCCAGTCAGATATTATAAGTCCATATTGTTTATTTGCTATCCTCTCTAAGGCCTCTCCACCGTCAGTTGCCTCATCAACATTATTAAAGCCAAGCTGTTTTAATAAGTTACGAATAATTCTAAGCATAGTTTTATAATCATCTACTATTAGTATATTTATATTTTTATCAACTGACATGTTATGTAACTCCGATTTACTTTTATTTACACTCCTCAACGACTTATTTTCTATAAAAAAACTTAAAAAGCAGTTAAAAAATTCTTACTTATGTGTTTTTTTTTAAATAGTCAAAAATATTATTCTTCTGGTAATTTTTTTTGCTTGGCAAGTTTTATAGTAATTTCCCGTGCTCTATCTGGTATCATATTGGCAAGTATGGGTGCTGTTTTTCTTTCACTCATTCTACCAATTACCTGTAGAAGTACTTTTATATCTAGTGTATTGAAAATTTTAGCGGCATCTTTTGGTTTCATAGTTTCATATATTTTAACTAGGCTTCTAATGCGTGCTTCTTGTAGTTTATTTTGTGTATCAAGTAGCTTTTCTATTTTTAGTTTTAGCTTATTTAGCTCATCTATTTTTTTATTTACTTCTTTTTCGGCAGCTTTAAGGACGGCTTCTTTTGCTATTATTTGTTGTTCGCGCTTGTCTAGATATTTACGACGTTGAGATAAAGACTGCAGTATTTTTATTTCTGTATCTGTGAATTTATTTTTATACAGTTTTGGATTATCTTTACCATATGGGTTTTTAAAATTTTCACCTGCAAGCGGTTCAGGTTTTATTCCAAATGGAGGTGGGGCATCATCAACTTTTTCAATAGCAACGGCTAAGGGTATTTTTGACATTTCCTTAATATTTTTTACTAGGCCATCTAACCTAAATATAAAGGCAAAGGCTGCGGCTATGACTAGCAAAGTAAATATATTTATATTACTTTTCATCTATAAAGACCTTTATTTTCCTTTATTGCAGATAGCAAAGTTTCTTTAGATATATTTTGTTGATTTACATTACTTATATATTTTTTTGTTTGTTGTAGTCTTTTAATTAAGCTGTTTCCAGATGAAACAATAATTTCTAATTCATCTGAAAGTTTAATTGCTGTGTCTATATTTTTTTGTAAATTTGTACCGTCAGAATTTGCGGTTTCTTTCATATTAGCGATAGCTAGATTTGCTTTGTCTATTATATTTGATAGTTGTTCAACCACAGCTTCCATATTTTCTTTATCTTTTTCTATACGTTTAAAAGTACTTGCCATACGTGAGAGTTTTGCTGCATAAAATATAGTAATTAGCAGCAATATTATGATTAAAATATCAAATATATTATTTATAATTTCACTTATCATGCTATTACCTCATTTTCAGGCTCAATATATTCTTCTACGCTAACGGCAATACTGCCTTGTTTTTGCCCAGTTTTTGCCATAAACATTGGAAAATCGCCCACTCTTAGCTCTATTGAATCATCAATACGTGTATTAAGAGTGATGGTTGTGCCTGGTTTCCATGAAAGTATTTCACCTAAGGGCAGGGTTAGCTCTCCGAGTATTGCTTGAATTTCTATATCAGTTAAGTAAAGCTCATTAGTTAAGTGTCCCTCCCAAATAGAATCGCGCCCAAATTTTTCTCCCATAAACATTTGTAGTAATAGTTCACGAATAGGCTCTAACGTTGCATATGGTAGCATTATTTCTACACGGCCACTGCGATCGCCCATGTCAATTCTCATACGCACTAGTACACCGGCATTATTGCTTTGAGTAATAGTTGCGAATCTGGGGTTTGTTTCTATTCTCTCTAATCTAAAACTAACTGGTGATAGGGGGTCGAATGAGGCTGACATATCGCTCAAAATTACATTTACCATACGTTCAATTAGTTTTTGTTCAATGGTTGTATATGGTCTTCCTTCTACCCGCATTGCGGAAGTGCCACGCCTACCGCCTAAAAGCACATCAACTATTGAATAAATTAGGGAGCTATCCACAACCATAAGTCCATGGTCGTCCCATTCTTCAGCCTTAAATATAGCAAGCATTGCTGGCAGAGGAATTGAGTTTAGATAATCTCCAAATCTAACACTTGAGGTATGGTCTAAGCTAATTTCTACGTTATCAGAGGTTAAGTTTCTAAGAGATGTTGACATCAGACGAACCAAGCGGTCAAAGACAACATCAATCATTGGTAGTTTTTCGTAATTTACAAGGGCGCTATTTACAAGGGCGGCAATACCTGATTGTTCTCCGCCTGCAAGCACATCATCAAAGCCAAGTAAATTATCAATTTCATCTTGGTCTAAAATACGGCTATCATCTTCTTCTATATCAACTTCTGTTGGAGCTTCAAACTCTTGAGCAGTAGCATCTGCAGCAACGGTGGCGTTATCTGTATCTTCAGCATCACCACCAGCCATGGCCTCCCATTCTTCCATCATGGCGCGTTCTTCTTCTGACATTTCTTCTGTATTTTCGCCGTCTATCATTGTTGTATTAAAATCTCCTGAAATAAAACATCTCTAATTTCCACACCGGGGACTGCGCTTGCAACTCTTGATTTTAGTTCAATTCTCATTCTATATAACCCAGATGAGCCTTTTAAATCCTCTAGCCTTAATTCACGCAGATAGGTTTGAAAATGGTCAACTATTCTAGGTATTGCTGCTTCTAGCTTTTTTTTAGAGTCTTCATCGGGTACTTCTATTTGAATTGATAGTTTTAAATATTTTGGTCTTCCGCTACTACTGCTAAAATTAACTATTAGATTTGGTATTTCTAAAAATACTCCAGGTTCTATATAGGCGTTACTTTCGCCTTCTTCTTCTAGTTCGGCAGATTTCAAACACTCTTCTGGAATTTCCTCTAGCATTTTGCCATGCATATCGTCAGATTTTTCTATATCAGCAATTATTGCTTCACAATCAACGCCACTACCTAAAAATTTATCTAAACTTCCAGAAAAATAAAGTCCCCCCCCCATTGTTACAATTATCAATATGGGAACAAACACGAATAATATAATTTTTTTTACTTTACTATTGGACGAGCCATCTTCTTCGCTCATAATGGCTTCTAAATCACCTTCTAGATTTTCTTCTAAATCTTCTTTTGACATTTAAAATTCCTTGAAACAGGTATTAGATATAGGTTGTTAGTTTTGGGATAAATTTTCACACATAAATACCCCAATTTATATAATAGCTATTTTAACAGAATTTTTCTAGTAATAGCTATGATTTATATAAAAAATATTTAATTTTTTATATGTCCGTTTTTACGAAGTACATATTCAAGACGTTTTAGGGCATTATTTTTAAGGATAGCCTCACTTGCGTTTAAGGGGCCCTGAATAGTAATTTCAGTTAAAGTAGCACAATCCATGGCGGTAATTTTCATTACATTACCGAATGGTTTTAGCTCAAAAATAACTTCTCTGCCTTGTAGTGGTGGTTTTGACATTTATATTTACTGTTAAGCTTTGTTCTTTACTAATTTTTATTGTAACCTTTAAAGGCAAGTTTAACTCTAGCTTATATGAGAGGAAATTACAATGTCAACAAACAAAGCCATCAATAATGATAAAGATAAAGTTATATATAAGGCAAGTGATGCCAATTTTAATTGGCAAGACCCGCTTTTTTTTGAACAGCAGCTAAGTGACGAAGAAAAAATGATAAAAGACAGTGCGTATTCATACTGTCAAGATAGACTAATACCAAGAGTAATTGAGGCAACTAGAGAGGAAAAATTTCACCGTGAAATAATGGAGGAAATGGGCGAGCTTGGATTTTTAGGCTGTACTTTAGAGGGTTATGGCTGTGCTGGCATAAATTATGTTTCATATGGCTTGATTGCGCGTGAAGTTGAAAGGGTGGATTCTGGTTATCGTTCTGCTTTTTCTGTACAGTCTTCGCTTGTGATGTATCCAATATATGAATTTGGCACAGAGGCACAAAAAGAAAAATATCTTCCCAAACTGGCAACGGGGGAGTGGGTGGGTTGTTTTGGTCTAACTGAGCCTGATGCAGGCTCTGACCCTGCCTCAATGAAGACGCGGGCAACAAAAATTGATGGTGGTTACAGACTTAACGGCTCTAAGATGTGGATTACAAATTCTCCAATCGCTGATGTTTTTGTGGTGTGGGCAAAGGACGATGAAGGCGATATTCGTGGCTTTATTCTAGAAAAAGGCTGGGAAGGTCTAAACGCTCCTAAGATTGATGGTAAATTTTCGCTAAGAGCATCAATCACAGGGGAAATATCCATGGCAGATGTTTTTGTCCCAGAAGAAAATATATTTCCTCATATCAAAGGGCTGAAAGGGCCATTTATGTGCTTAAATAATGCTAGATATGGTATTGCTTGGGGTGTTTTGGGGGCGGCTGAGGCATGCTGGCACCAAGCAAGGCAATATTCAATTGACAGAATTGCTTTTGGTCGGTCGCTTGCTTCAACTCAATTAATTCAAAAAAAACTTGCTGACATGCAAACAGAAATAACATTAGGTTTGCAAGGGGCTTTGCGTTTGGGGCACTTAAAAGATAAAGACCAATGCCCACCAGAGGCAATTTCTATGTTTAAGAGAAATAATTGTGGCAAAGCCTTAGATATAGCAAGACAGGCACGTGATATGCTGGGCGGTAATGGTGTTGTTGATGAATATCATATAGTGCGTCATATGATGAATTTAGAGGCTGTTAATACCTATGAGGGAACGCACGATATTCATGCTCTTATTTTAGGACGGGCACAAACTGGTTTTGCTGCCTTTTAAATTATATATCTATATTATTTTATTGCATTTATGCTTGTTTGTAATTATGCTGACTTAAATTCAAAAAAATAATGGTTAGGAGGACAGTATGGCAGGCAGTGTAAATAAAGTCATTTTAGTGGGTAATTTAGGAAATGACCCAGAAATTAGAACAATGCAAAATGGCTCAAAAGTTGCAAATCTATCTATTGCAACAAGTGAAAGCTGGAAAGATAGGGAAACTGGTGAACGTAAAGAAAAGACTGAGTGGCACAGAGTGGTTATTTTTGGCGATGGTTTGGTAAATATTGCTGAGAATTACTTAAAGAAAGGCTCAAAAGTATATATTGAAGGTTCATTGCAAACTAGAAAATGGCAAGACCAGTCAGGACAAGATAGATATACAACAGAGGTGGTAATTAAAGGCTTTAATGGTAGTTTAACAATGCTTGATAGTCGTAGTGGTAGCGGTGATTTTTCATCTAATAATAACTTTGCCGCGCAAGGGGCAAATTCCCAACCTATGGCGGCAACAGGCACGGACGCAGCACCTGCAATTGATGACTTAGATGATGATATTCCATTTTAACTTTAGATATGGTGGGCTTTAACATTGGATAGATTTAAAACTAAACAAGGGCGCGAGATTGCTTATATAAAGACGCCAGCTAAAAATAAGCAACTGCCAAGCGTGGTGTTTCTTGGCGGTTTTATGTCGGATATGCAAGGTAGCAAGGCACAGTTTTTAGAGGAAAAATGCAAAGAACACGGGCAAGGCTATATACGTTTTGATTATTCTGGACATGGTAAATCATCTGGTGCTTTTACAGATGGCACAATTAGCATTTGGGCAGAAGATGCGCTTGAAATTTTAGATAATTTAACTGAAGGCTCTCAAATTTTAGTTGGCTCGTCAATGGGGGGGTGGATTGCTTTGCTTTTAGCTTTAAAGCGTCCCGATAGAGTTGCAGGGATAGTTGGCATTGCTGCTGCTCCTGATTTTACTGAAGAAATTTATAATTTTGAGCTAAGCGATGGCCAAAAACACCAATTACATGAAGAAGGGATAGTATATATGCCTTCTGATTATACTGAGCCCTATCCAATTACTGAGCCGTTAATTGAAGATGGTAGGCAAAATTTACTTTTAAACAGTGATATTCTTAAAAATATAAAATGCCCAGTTAGGTTGTTGCACGGCAAAAAGGATACAGCCGTTCCATGGGAAAAAAGCCTAAAGATACGTGAAAAATTGGGTTCAAATGATGTTGCTGTACATTTTGTTGAAGACGGCGACCATAGCCTTTCATGTGAGGCAGGACTTACATTACTTGACGGGGCGGTGCAGGCAATAACCCGTATTGTAACTGGCGATATGGGAGAAGACTTTAATGCTAAAAACACAACGGCTATTGCCTAAATTATTGCTTTTGTAGTTGTTTTTAGTTAATTTGTTTCATGTTTGGTTTTAATTTAGATTTAAGAGGATAAAAATGGCATCATACCAATATATATATGTTATGAAGGGGCTTTCTAAAACTTATGCTGGTGGCAAAAAAGTTTTAAACGATATGTATCTTAGCTTTTTCCCTGGAGCAAAAATAGGTGTACTTGGTCCAAATGGTGCAGGTAAATCTACTCTTTTAAAAATTATGGCTGGAATTGAAACTGATTTTCAAGGTGAAGCATGGGCAGCCGATGGCGTAAAAGTTGGCTATCTACCACAAGAACCACAGTTAGACCCAACAAAAACCGTACAAGAAAATATTATGGAGGCCTTGGCAGACACAAAGGAGCTTTTAGATAGATATAATGAAATAAGTGCAAAATTTGCTGAGCCTGATGCCGATTTTGATGCTCTTTTAGCAGAACAAGGTGAGCTACAAGAAAAAATAGAGGCTGTTGGCGGTTGGGAGCTTGAACGCACTATTGAAATTGCGATGGAGGCTTTAAGATGTCCGCCTGCAGATATGGAAGTTACCAACCTTTCTGGTGGAGAACGAAGGCGGGTTGCGCTTTGCAGATTGCTTTTAGAACAGCCTGATTTACTGTTGCTTGATGAGCCAACAAACCATTTAGACGCAGAATCTGTTGCATGGTTACAGAGATTTTTGCTTGAATATAAGGGAACTGTTGTGATGGTAACTCACGATAGATACTTCCTTGACCATGTAACAGGCTGGATTTTAGAGTTAGACAGGGGGCATGGGATTCCATATGAAGGTAACTATACAGCCTATCTTGAAAATAAACAAAAACGCCTAGAACAAGAGGGAAGAGAAGAGGCAGCAAGAAAACGCACCCTTGCCAGAGAGCTTGAATGGGTAAGGCAATCTCCAAAAGCAAGACAGGCAAAAAGTAAGGCTCGTATTAACGCTTACGAAGAATTGTTGGCTGAAAGTGAAAAATATTCAAAATCAGATAATGCCCAGATTATAATTCCTCCTGCGCCAAGACTTGGTGATTTGGTAATTGAGGCTAAAAATATCTCAAAAGGCTATGGCGATAGATTGTTAATAGATAATTTAAGCTTTAATCTTCCTGCTGGCGGTATTGTTGGTATAATTGGCGCAAATGGTGCTGGTAAAACAACTCTTTTCCGCATGATAACTAAGCAAGAAGAGCCCGATAGTGGAACAATTAGAATAGGTGATACAGTAGAGCTTGGCTATGTTGACCAAAGCCGCGATAGTTTGGACGACAATAAGACTGTGTGGGAAGAAATATCAGCTGGTGATGATATTATTACTTTAGGAAAGCGTGAAATGCAATCTAGGGCTTATGTATCCAGCTTTAATTTTAAAGGAGCAGACCAACAGAAAAAAGTCGGCGTTCTATCTGGTGGTGAAAGAAACAGGGTGCATCTTGCAAAAATGCTTAGAAAAGAATCAAATGTTTTATTACTTGATGAGCCGACTAACGATTTAGATACAGAAACTCTATCTGCCTTAGAGGTCGCGCTAGAGAATTTTGCAGGCTGTGCTGTGGTAATCTCACATGATAGATGGTTTTTAGACAGGCTAGCAACCCATATACTTGCTTTTGAGGGTAATAGCGAGGTTGTCTGGTTTGAAGGAAATTACGAAGATTACGAAAAAGACAGAAAGAAAAGACTGGGCGAAGATGCAAGCCAACCGCATAGAATTAAATATAAACCTTTGAAAAAAGCCTCATAACCTTAAAAATTAGGAGTAAAAAATGGAAAAGCCAAAGAATAACCCTCTTTTAGAAAAATCACCATATAGGAACGATGTTCCACCGTATGATTTGATAAAAACAGAGCATTTTTTACCTGCGCTTGATTGGGCAATTAAAGAGGCAAAAGAAGAAATTGAAGCAATTAAAAAAGTTGAAAATCCAGATTTTGAAAATGTGATTATTGTAATGGAAAATTCTGGAAAACTGCTTGACCGTGTTGCGAGCGTATTTTTCCATTTTGATGGAGTGCTAAGCACTAAAGAGCTAGAAAAAATAGCGGTTGAATTTAAAACAAAACTGACTGAATATTCATCTGATATTTCTTTAGATGAAGATTTATTCAAACAAATAAAAGCTGTTTGGGATAAAAAAGATAGCTTAAACTTAGAAGAAGACCAAATGCGTCTTTTAAGGGACAGCTATAAAAGCTTTGTTAGAAATGGCGCGCTTTTAAGTGATGATGATAAAGTAAAACTTCGCCAGAATAACGAAGAACAAGCAATGGCAAAAAATGAATTTGCCAAAAATGTCTTGCAAGCAACAAATGATTTTGAGCTATATATTGTAGATGAGAAAGAGCTTGCAGGCTTGCCAGAGAATTTTAAAAAATCAGCAGCAGAGGCAGCAGAAGAAAAAGGTCAAAAGGGCAAATGGCTTTTGACTTTGCATGCGCCTAGTGTAATTCCTGTTTTAACCTATGCAGAGAATCGCAAACTTCGTGAGAAAATATGGCGCGCATATTCAACAAGAGCAACTGAAGGTGATGTTGACAATAAGCCCCTTGCTAAAAAAATTGCTAGTCTTAGAGCGGAGCGAGCCAAACTTCTCGGCTATGATACACATGCTGACTATGTTCTAGAAGAACGCATGGCAAAAAGCAAAAAAACAGTAATGGATATGTTAGAAAATTACAAAAATACTGTTTTGGGGCAAGCAAAAGCAGAATTTAAAGAATTAGAAGAATATGCCAAAAATAATGGTGGAGCAAATAAGCTTAAGCCTTGGGACGTTAGCTTTTATAGTGAGAAATTAAAACAAGAAAAATTTGGTTTTGATAGTGAGGAGCTAAGACCATATTTTCAATTTGAAAAAGTTCGACAAGGCGCTTTTGATGTAGCATCAAAGCTGTATGATATTCGCTTTGAAAAATCAGATGATTACCCCAAATGGACAGATGATGTTGAAGTTTTTGATATATATGACAACAAAACAGATGAGTTAATTGGAGTATTTTATACTGATTATTTCCCAAGAGAAACTAAGCGAGGCGGGGCATGGATGAATGACTATGTAACCCAGAGTAGATTTGCAGATGGTAGCCGTAAAGTTCCAGTTGTCGGAAATCATGGTAATTTTACCAAGCCAACCAAAGACAATCCGGCTTTACTCTCAATGGACGAGGTAATTACTCTATTTCATGAATTTGGGCATGCGTTGCATGGGCTGATGTCTGACGTTTGCTATGAATCACAGGCAGGAACTAACGTAAAATGGGATTTTGTTGAACTTCCATCACAGTTAATGGAAAATTGGGCGCGTGAAAAAGAAGTCCTAGACATGTTTGCTGAACATTTTGAAACTGGGGAGAAAATTCCAGCTGAATTAGTACAAAAAATGAAAGATGCAGAGAATTTCCACTCTGCAATGGGATTTTTGCGTCAAATACAGCTTGGTACATTGGATATGATGTGGCATACAACTGACCCTGACAAAATAGATGATGTTAAAAAATTTGAAAGGGAAGTTTGCAAAGATTTCTATCTAACAGAGCCTGAAGGAGGGCTTACTTCTGCCTCATTTACTCATATATTTGCTGGAGGTTATTCTGCTGGCTATTATAGCTATAAATGGGCAGAGATATTAGAAGCCGATGCATTTGAAGCTTTTAAAGAAAATGGGCTTTTTGACAAAAAAACGGCAGATAAGCTAAGAAAACTAATTTCAAGTGGTTCATCAAAAGATGAAGAAGTGCTCTATATAGAATTTAGAGGCAGAAAAGCTGACCCAGACGCATTGCTTAGGCGTGAAGGATTGCTCCAATCAAAAAATGACAATAAACCAAAAGCCAGCAATCATAGAAAATTCGGTAGTTAGGTTTACATTTATAACTATCTACAAAAATTGCTAGATGCGGGTTGACAGCTATCACTATTTTTTAAGTTATGTGAATTGGTAATATAGTATATAGCTAATTCCAAAGATATTTAGGTGTTTTTTATTTTCCTACCAATTATATAAAAAATATTTATGATACTTAAAGCTCCTCAACAGTAGATTCACCCAAGTATAATTTTGCATAACGTTGTGTGTATTGAGACTCAATTACTTAAACTAATAGTCTAAATAATTTAAAAAATTCTAATAATAGTTATTGAAGATGTATACTAATAATATAATACTTGACTTTGTTAAAACTGTAATTATTATGACAGTTTGTTTATAGTTGATTCGATATTAAAAAAATTAAGGATATTTAAGACAATGGCAAAAAAAGGTCCTCGTCAGACAATTAAACTAGTTAGCTCTGCAGGTACAGGGCATAATTATTATACTGAAAAAAATGTGCGTGAAACACCTGATAAATTAGTTTTGAAAAAATATGACCCAGTTGTTAGAAAGCATGTTGAATATAAAGAAGGCAAGATGAAATAATCTTATAGCTAATTTATACATTAAAAACCGCTATAAAGCGGTTTTTTTATGGCTATTTTATAGCTCATTTTAATGACGTGTCAGTATTTTTGAAACTAGCTATAAAAAAACTTAATATTTTCAAGATATTTTGGCAATACTGTTTGTACCGGTTGAGCCAAAGCCCCCTGCTCCACGCTCTGTGTCGTCAAGGCTTGTAACTTCTTCCCATCTAACTTGGGCGTGTTTGGCAATTACCATTTGTGCTATTCTCTCACCACGTTTTATAACAAAATCTTCCTTACCGTGGTTAATCAGGATAACTTTTATCTCTCCGCGATAATCAGCATCAATTGTGCCTGGGCTATTTAAAACAGTAATCCCATGTTTAAAAGCAAGCCCAGAGCGTGGTCTAATTTGTGCTTCATAGCCTTCTAAAAGTGCAATAGAAAGCCCAGTTGGTATTAACTTCCATTCCCCAGCTTTTAAAGTAATTGGTTCATCTACAGCCGCCTCTAAATCCATACCAGCAGACATTTTTGTCGCATAATTTGGTAGATTTAAATCTTTTGCGTGTTCTAGTTTGGTAATATTGATTTTTGCTATGTTCATTATTTTCCTCATATTTTAATGTTTAAGGTTAAATTTTTTGTCCACTATGTATGGCAACTATTCCGCCCGTCATATTTCTATATCTAACTTCTTGAAAACCGACATTTTCCATGCGAGCTTTTAGATTTTCTTGATTTGGAAATTTTCTTATGCTCTCTGCTAGATATTGGTAGCTATCTGCGTCTTTTACCACCCACTCACCAATTTTTGGTATAATATGAAATGAATAAGCATCATATAATTTGTCTAATACAGGTAAAGCAACTTGGCTAAATTCAAGACAGTAAAATTTACCATTTGGTTTTAAGACTCTAAAAATCTCTCCCAGCGCTGTGTCTATCCTAGTTACATTTCTAAGCCCAAAGGCAATGGTGCAAATATCAAAGCTTTCGTCTTCAAAGGGGAGTTTTTCTGCATTGCCTTGTAGCCATTCAATTTCATTGGTAATGCTACGGTCAAAGCCCCGCATTTTGCCAATTTTTAACATTTCCTCATTTAAATCAAGAACAACAACTTTGCCCAAATGGTTAGTTTTTTTTATATATTTAAAGGCAATATCACCTGTACCGCCAGCAAGGTCAAGCAGCTGTTTTTCTGGGGTTGGATGTATAATTGAGATAAATTTTCTTTTCCAAAATCTATGTAGCCCACCAGACATTAAGTCATTCATTAAATCATATCTATTTGCAACAGATGAAAAGACACTATCAACTTTGTCAGTTTTTTCATCAGCAGATATTTTTTGGTATCCAAACCATTCTTTTTCTGGATTGTCAAAATTTATTTTTTGTTTTTTGTTTTCCATTGCTATACTTTCTTAAATCTATGGGCGCTTTTAAGCATATATAATTATAAAAACCACAAAAACGCAAGAGAATTTAATAAATGAAGCTTTTAAAAGCAACGGCAACAATTGGAACTATAACATTTATCAGTCGCATACTAGGCTTTGTTCGGGATATGCTAACTGCAATAGTCATGGGGGCGGGGCCTGTATCTGATGCTTTTTTTGTTGCTTTAAAGCTTCCTAATTTTTGCCGTCGCATCACGGCAGAAGGCGCATTTAGCGCCGCATTTATTCCAATTTTCTCAGGTAAAATAGAAAAAGATGGCAAGGAGAAAGCTTTAAAATTTGCCCAAAATGTGCAGAGCTTCATGTTGGCAATATTGCTACCTTTTACAGCAATAATTATGATAGTAATGCCTTTTGTTATACATGTAATTGCACCAGGATTTGTTGATGATAAGGTGCGTTTTGACCTTGCTGTTGACCTGTCGCGTATTACTTTTCCTTATGTGATTTTAATTTCTATTGTTGCTCTTTTGGGCGGTATGATGAATAGTTTTGATAGATTTGCACCTTTTGCATCTATGCCGATATTTTTTAATTTCGCTTTAATTGCGGCACTTTTATTTGCTATGTTTTTTAAGGGTGCTTTTATTACCCCTGCGCATGCTCTTGCGCTTGGCGTGCTTGGCGCTGGTGTAATGCAACTTTTGTGGATGTTATTTCATGCATTTAAGATGAAAATACTGCTCCCCATACAAGCCCCAGCTGTAACGGGCGATATAAAGAAAGTTTTTAGACGTATGGGACCTGCTGTTGTTGGGGCTGGGGTTGTACAGGTAAATATATTCATAGATATGATACTTGCATCTACATTGCCTGCGGGGGCTATTTCCTATCTTTACTATGCTGACAGATTATATCAATTTCCACTGGCTATTGTTGGAATTGCAATTGGCACGGCGATTTTGCCTTCCCTTTCAAAATCAATTAAAGCAAAACGCAAAGATGAGGCAAAAGCACTTTTTAGTGATG
>JALTWL010000136.1 GCA_027047045.1 Micavibrio sp. | reverse complement strand
TGTCTTGTGAAGATCCAGATAATCCTAATAATTTTCCAAGAAATTTATTTGTGTGGCGTTCTAATTTGCTGGGGTCAAGCAGTAAGGGGCATGAATATTTCTTAAAACATTTGCTAGGTACTCAACACGGGGTGCAAGGCAAAGATTTAGGTAAAGAAGGCAAAACACGCAATAGAGTAGTTAAATGGCATGATGAAGCGCCAGAAGGTAAACTTGACTTGCTTGTTACGTTAGATTTTCGTATGTCAACGACTTGTATTTACTCAGATATTGTTTTGCCAACTGCTAGTTGGTATGAAAAACATGATTTAAATACATCTGATATGCATCCATTTATACATCCTCTTTCAGCTGCAATTGATCCTGTTTGGGAAAGTCGCACAGATTGGGATATTTACAAAGATTTGGCAAAGAAATTCTCTGAATTAGTAGTTGGACATTTAGGGGTTGAAAAAGACTTAGTGCTTGTTCCAACTTTGCATGACACTCCAGGGGAACTTGCAATGCCTCTTGGGGTTAAGGAATGGGCTAAAGGAGAGTGCGATCCTATTCCAGGTAAAACTATGCCAAATATGGTGGTGGTTGAGCGTGATTATCCAAACTTATACAAAAAATTTACATCAATTGGGCCATTACTTAAAAATATTGGCAATGGTGGTAAGGGTATTGCTTGGAATACAGAGCATGAAGTTGAACTTTTAGCAAAACTGAACGGTACTGTCACTGAAGATGGTATAAGTCAGGGGCTGCCTAAATTAGAAACAGATATTGAGGCAGCTGAAATGGTACTTTCTCTTGCACCTGAAACTAACGGTGAAGTGGCGGTTAAAGCTTGGGAAGCTTTGAGTAAAGTAACTGGCATTGATCATACGCATTTGGCAAAACCAAGGGAAGATGAGAAAATTCGTTTTCGTGATGTACAAGCGCAGCCAAGAAAGATTATTTCTTCTCCGACATGGAGTGGGCTTGAATCGGAGCATGTAAGTTATAATTCTGGTTATACAAATGTCCATGAAAATATCCCTTGGCGAACATTAACGGGAAGACAGCAACTGTATCAAGATCATGAATGGATGCTTGCCTTTGGGGAGGCGATGGTATCTTATCGCCCGCCGATTAACACTAGAGCCATAACAACTGCTATGCAGGAAAATGATAATGGCAATAAACAAGTGGTTCTTAACTTTATTACACCACACCAAAAATGGGGTATTCACTCAACTTATTCTGATAATTTACATATGCTAACTTTATCTAGGGGTGGACCTATCATTTGGATTGGTGAAGTTGATGCTAAAGAGGCTGGTATCAAAGATAATGATTGGGTTGAGCTGTATAATAGTAATGGCGCAATTGCAGCGCGCGCTGTTGTATCGCAACGTGTACCAGAAGGTATGGTTATGATGTATCATGCACAAGAAAAATTGATTAACGTTCCTGGTAGCGAAATTACTGGTACAAGGGGTGGTATTCATAATTCTGTTACTAGAGCAACAGTTAAGCCTACTCATATGATAGGCAGTTATGCTCAGCAGAGCTATGGATTTAACTATTATGGAACAGTTGGCTCTAACCGTGATGAATTTGTTGTTGTTAGGAAAATGGCAAAGGTTGACTGGTTAGAAGACGATAGAGAAGAAACATCAGAAGATAAGGAGGCAGCAGCATGAGAATTAGAGCTCAAATAGGTATGGTACTTAATCTTGATAAATGTATCGGCTGTCATACATGTTCGGTTACTTGTAAGAATGTTTGGACTTCAAGAGAGGGTATGGAATATGTATGGTTTAATAATGTTGAAACTAAACCAGGTATTGGATATCCAAAAGAATGGGAAAACCAAGACAAATGGAATGGTGGCTGGACAAAAAATACTGGTGAAAAAATTAAATTAAAAGCAGGTGGACGCTTGAAAATTTTAAGTAAAATTTTTGGTAATCCTGACCTTCCAGAAATTGATGATTACTATGAGCCATTTACTTTTGACTATCAACATTTACATACAGCAAAAGAAGGTAAAAGCCCTCCAGTTGCAAGACCTGTATCTTTAATTACAGGGCAAAAAATGGAAAAAATTAAGTGGGGACCTAATTGGGAGGAAATTTTAGGAACTGAATTTTCTTCTCGTTCTAGGGATAAGAATTTTGACAATATGCAAAAGGATATGTATGGAGAATTTGAAAAAACATTTATGATGTATTTGCCACGTCTTTGTGAGCATTGTTTGAATCCAGCTTGTGTTGCATCTTGTCCTTCTGGCTCTATATATAAAAGAGAAGAAGACGGTATAGTTTTGGTTGATCAAAATAAATGTCGTGGTTGGCGTATGTGCGTTAGTGGCTGTCCTTATAAAAAGATTTATTATAATTGGAAGTCGGGCAAGGCTGAGAAATGTACTTTTTGCTATCCACGTGTTGAAAGTGGCATGCCAACTGTTTGTTCTGAAACATGTGTTGGGCGTATTCGTTATTTGGGCGTTATGCTTTATGATGCAGATAGAATTGAAGAAGCCGCTAGTGTTGACAATGAACAAGATTTATATGAAGCTCAGCTTGATATTTTCCTTGACCCATTTGATGAAGAAGTAATTGCTGAGGCAAAAAAAGCAGGTATCCCAGATGCTTGGGTAAAATCTGCGCAAATATCGCCTATATATAAAATGGCAATGGAATGGAAAGTGGCACTTCCTTTACATCCAGAATATAGGACACTTCCTATGGTTTGGTATATCCCACCGCTTAGCCCAATTCAAGGTGCTGCAAATGATGGTGCAGTTGCGATGAACGGACAAATACCAGATGTTCACTCACTTAGGATACCAGTGAAATATCTTGCCAATATGCTAACTGCGGGCAAAGAAGAACCTGTTGTCGATGCATTAGAAAAAATGTTTGCAATGCGTGCGTTTATGCGTTCTCGCCATGTTGAGGGCAAAGATAATATGGCTGTACTTAAAAAAGTTGGGCTAACACCAGAGCAAGTAGAAGAAATGTATAGATATATGGCAATTGCAAATTATGAAGATAGATTTGTAGTTCCAACATCACATAAAGAAACAGTACTTGATGCTTATGATGAAAAAGGTGCTTGTGGCTTTTCATTTGGTAATGGCTGTTCTGGTCATAGCAATACAGATACAGATTTGTTTGAATCACAGCAAAAACCACAAAAACGTGTGGGTGAGCTGTTCCGCCCCTATGAAGGAGAATGATTATGAGTATTAGAACATTTAAAATGTTGAGCTTTTTACTCGCATATCCAGAGCCTGAATTATTAAAATATTATGGTGATATGCTAGAGGTTTTAAAAAGCGAAGGCATCGTTAGTCAAAAGCAATTACCAAAATTAGAGGCTCTTGTAGAAGAGTTGCAAAATAAAGATATTTTAGATGCGCAAGAAGAATATGTTGCTTTATTTGATCGTACGCCTTCACTATCTTTGCATTTGTTTGAACATATATATGGAGATTCTAGAGAACGTGGACAAGCAATGGTAGATTTACAAGATTTATATATGAAAGAAGGCTTAGAAATAGATGTCAGGGAAACTCCAGATTATCTACCTATGTTTTTGGAATATTTATCAATTTTACCTTTTGAAGAAGCTCAACAATGTTTAGGTGAGGTGGTAACAATTTTATCGGTTATTAAAGAAAGGCTTTTGAAAAGAAAAACGCCATATGTAGCCGTTTTTGAAGCTTTAGAGAAAATATCTAAAGAAAAGCCAGATATTGAACAGATAAAAGAGGCGCTAGCTGGCGCCGATGGTAGTTTGATGACTGAAGATGAAATGGACGCAGCATGGGAAGCACAACCAGCATTTGCAGATATGGAAGGAGCTGGAGGGGCTTGCCCTTTAGCAACTGGCGCGGTTGAAGAAATGCTAGCTAACATAAAGAAAGATAACACAGACAGTAAAAAGGAGAAAGCTCATGGTTGATTATATTCATAATTTTATTTTTGGAATATTTCCCTACATTACAATTTTCTTTTTTATTGTTGGCAGTATTTTACGTTTTGATCGTGATCCATATTCATGGCGCAGTAAGTCAAGCCAAATGCTAAGTAAAAAAGGTCTAGCTGCGGGAAGTACAATGTTTCATGTGGGGATAATAGTAATACTTTTAGGGCATCTAGTGGGGTTGCTTATGCCAAAAGATTTGTATCTGGCAATGGGCATTTCAACTGCAAGTAAACAAATGATAGCTATAATAGTTGGCGGTACATTTGGTGTTGTTTGTTTTATTGGTATGACAATATTGCTACATAGACGTTTATTTGATGAACGTGTGAGGGCAACAAGTAGTCGCGCTGATATAGTTATCTTAATATTACTTTATATTCAGTTAATCTTGGGGTTGATTACTATTCCAACATCACTACAACATTCAGATGGTAGCACAATGGTTGCTTTGTCTAATTGGGCTCAGCATATTGTTACTTTTAGAGGCGGAGCCGCTGAATTTGTAGTAAATGAGCCACTTATATTTAAGCTACATATTGCATTGGGGCTGTTTATTTTTACAATATTCCCATTTACCAGATTGGTACATATGTGGAGTGCTCCATTTGAATATTTGACACGCGAATATCAAATTGTTCGCAAAAAAAATTAATTTTTCAAAAATATATTGAATAGCCCGCATAAATCTTTTTTTGCGGGCTATTTGTTAATTAGAAGATGGGGACATTTTAACACCAATTGCTATTCTTTCCATTAAAACATCTTTTCTAAACCTAAAAAGAGCCGCGGGCCGTCCACCAGTTTTGGTTGATATTTTACCAGTTTCTTCAACTAATTTATTGCTTTCTAATAGTCTGCGGAAATTTTGTTTATGAAGTTTATATCCAGAAATAGCCTCAACTGTTCTTTGTAGCTGTAATAGGGTGAAACTATCTGGCATAAGTTCAAAAATAACAGGACGATATTTGATTTTTCCACGTAGACGGCCAATTGCTGTTGCAATTATTCTTCTGTGGTCATATGCCATGTATTTTCCATCTATTAGTTCTTCTTTAGAGGGTAGGTTTATATTTTTGTCTATATATATTTCTGGTATTTTGCGAATTTCATAAAGTAATTCATATCTTTCAAGTACTCTGTCAAAATCCCAATTGATATTTTCCATACCAAAACATATTGCAGCTCTTTTTAACCTTTGTTGTTGTTCTAATTTACAATCAACTGCATTTATCCATTTATTTAAGGCAGGAATAATATTTTGATTGATAATTTTTGGTTGCCCATCACGCCAATCTTCCCAAGGAAATAATTCATACCAATTATTCCAATTTATATTTTTTGTTGAAATATCATTATTATTAAAATTGGTGAGAGCAAGATAACCAACAGAAATTACTCTATTTACTTCTTCTCCATTGATAGCAGTTCTTCCTTTATTACCAAAGGTATATAATTGTTCTACATAGCTGGGATTAAATGGAGTTTGCTCTGCTATCCATTTGCGAAGACCTTGTTCTAATGTATTGTGTTTTTCTGGGTCAAAACGACCAGCAGGTAAACGAGG
>JALTWL010000135.1 GCA_027047045.1 Micavibrio sp. | reverse complement strand
GTATTACTGTGTTTGAATATAGGCTTATATCTACATCATCTGCAAAGCCATATCTATGCTCTATCTCTACGCCTGTAAATTCTTCCAATGGTGTTTCACCAATTTTTAAATCACTAATATCAAGTGGTCCATATCCCCAAATAAATAACATACGTAAATATTGTTCATTACCTATAGTTTCTGTATATGGCCTTGCCCCCATCGGCGGGAAAACTCTGTGTTTACCTAGTATTTGCGGTATTATTCCAAAAGGTAAAATTTGGTTTTTGGCTCCCTGTATAAACATAGTGGGGGTGTCTTTTACTGCACTTATTTTTGAGCTTTGACGGGCAGGCGGTGCAAGCGCACTCATTGCAAGTCGTCCTGCAAAGCTAATTGCGCCTGTAATTATTTTACTTGCGCTAATTCCAAATATACTAGCCTGCCCCAAGGCAGTCCCTGCAAGAGCGCCTCCAATAAAAGAGGTAGATGCCATAACAGCTAAGCTGATTATGGTTCTAAGGGGATTTTTACCTCCCCCTCTTCCCCCCATGGGCAGAGCGTTAATTTGAACAATTGCTCCTGCTTTGGGATAAATTTTTGTCCAATTTTGACGCTCTATATACATATCATCAATATTTACATGTATATATACCCATAAATTACTATTTGGGATAACTTTAGCAACTATATCTGCAATTGAAATTCCTGCCTCTACGCAGTGGTCATATCTTTTAACTAAAAAAGGATTAGGAGATACAGATACCTGAACATCACCTGCAATTATTGGTAATTTATTTTCTTCTGCTCGCATTACTCTTTATCTCCTAATTGATAATGTCTATAAAAACCAACTATTCTGTCCTTCCAGCGATTATTGTTATATGGCTCTATTGCGCTATTTACATGCCTTTCAATATGAAGCATTCGGCTATCACCTAAAACAAGCCCGATATGCATAGGCTCTCCTCGCATACGAAGCACAATGATATCCCCCAACTTTTCTTTACCGGCGTGAATTTCATGCCATTTTACTTTTTCACGGTTAATTAACAGCCCTATTTCTTTTTGCGCATAGCTATTGCTATATTCTTTTGTATATGCGGGTAAGACAAGATTGAATCTCTCAAACAAAACTAAACGCACCAGTCCCCAGCAATCAAGACCATATATATTTCTTCCATGCTCTACAAAGGGCAGGCCTATGTAATGACCTACCCAGTAAGGTATTGGCATTTACTTAAACTCCCAAAATTTTTGAAAAATAAAAAACCCCTTAAGCTTATTTCTTAAGAGGTCTTAAAATTATTATAGTAAAATAAAGTAAAATAAAATTACATTTTACCACCTGTTGATGATGGACCTACCATATTTTTTCTAACTGATTTAGCTTTCAAGTCATTAGAATTAACTGTTGTCAATTGTGCTTGCATTTGTGAACGTATTTCATTTACCGTATCTTCATTTGCAGCAACTAAGTTGTCCATATCAGCGACCAAAGGATCCGCCCCCGCATCAAAAAATCTTGACATAGAGCTTGTCGCATTGCTATTAGGCAAAGTCTCAACTTCAACTGTATTACTAGCTACCTCAAACTGTTTTCTCATTTGCGCACGTATCTCATCTATGGTATAATCGTTAGCTGCAACCAAGCTATCCATTGTTGCAATTACAGGATTAGCACCGCCGTCAAAAAATTTCGATGTATTTGCCATATTTTTATTCCCACTATTAACACAATAATGCCTATTCCTTTATTTTATATCAAATGTGGGCCATTTAAAAGCACATTTTTATTTTGCCTTTAAAAACAATGGATTAGCCGTTAAGATTTTTAAATATTTTTACAAATATTTTAAAAAAGACTTGGAAAATAGGCGGGTGCGAATCTATCTGCTGGATAAGGCTCAGCTGTAAAATCCTCTATAGTTAAATCACCGCTTACAGTTAAAGCATCATAGCTTATATTTGTCATTTTAAAATCTGGAAATGATGCTTCAACAATGTCTGGGCTTGCTGCCCTTATAATTTCCATCAATATATCTGGGCTATTGTTCATATTTCTAATAGAGGCTATTATACTTCTATCAACATTATCTATTTTTAAGCTTGCCCTTGCAGACAAAGTTTCGCTATCTTCTGGCAGAGATAATTCAAAAGGGTAAGCAACAAATAAATTACCCCGACTAACAGTGTCAACATTATCACTAGTTACCCTAATTGGCGTTGCAAGTGACGCATGGCTAATAGTTAGAAGTATTAAAAATACTTCATCTGTTTCTTCTGAGTTAATAGCATTTATTGCCGACAGGCTAAGATTTCTACTCATGGCATTACTTCCAATGTTAAATTGACCCTAAAATAATTACCATTTTCTGATATATATTCTGGCTGTTTCATAAATCTTACATTTTCCACTACATTTGTTCTAGGGTTGGTAAATGAAAATTTTAAACTACCACTTTTAAGGCTAGTTAAGTAAAAATCATCTAATGTTGAAATTTGTGTTTTGTCCATAATATAAGATATTTTTAAAAATCTGGGAGCAGCGGTTGTGCGTCTTCTAACTTTTGCTGCTCCGCTATCCATTTCAGTCCTAATTATATTATTTGGAACAATCTCACTATAATTTGTTGCCATTGGAGATTGTGGCAAACTGCTTGGCCAAGTAACCATAATCTTAACCTCTAAAATTTATTTTAATTACTGAGAATTTTACGCTGCTGTGAATGTGCCAGCACCATTTCTAATTAAGCTTGCAGAAAAGCTCTCAAGCCCGTCATAACTGCCAGTGCGATTGTAATCTTGCACTATAAAATTTGCCTCATAAATATCACCATTGGGAAAGGCTAGCTGAAAATTACTCGCAGTTCTATTCATAGCTGCTGCTCTTAAGCTTTCTTCTGCTGCGCTATCTTTGAATATGCCATCAATATTAATTTGTAAATTTTGCACTCCTGCATCTGCAACCATTGTTTGCACTCCACCATCTTCCATAGATGTTGCATCTACTGGGTTATTATTTATTGCCATTGCATTTGTTCTTGCTGCGCCGATTGTTGCAAAAGTTTCTGGATTACCGCCATCACCTATTTTTAGTAAAAAATCACGTCCTTTTTGACTTGCCATTTTATTTTCCTTCCTTTGGTTAAAGATTTATAGTTAAAAATTTTTATATAACGACTAATAAAGTTATTTAGACTATTAGTTTAAGCCCCCCTTTTTTCTATATTTTAAACAATGTGTGTCGTGGGGGGGGGTAAGGAGAGTAAGTAAGTTAAGACATACAATATAAATAACTAATGTGAATAATTTTGAAAACAACTATATTATTTCTTCTGTTATAATTTCAAATATCTGCAATGATTGCCTTACCTGTTCTTTAATATCTTGCATAATTTTAGAAGATATAAATTGACACAAAATTACATTTTGCCCAGTAATATTTATAGAGCCACTATTGTGCAATAAATTATATATATTCCTCATAATATCTTTGACTTCCTTTGTGCCTTTATAATTGCTAAAAGCATTTATGGTAAGTTTTACTCTTAGCCCATTTCCTATTTGGCTATCAAATGGCGTGGCGGTCATGTCGCCAATCACTATATAAGGAAAGTTAGTATCACTTGGAACATAGTCATATATTTTACTGCCCACTATTGCATTTAAATTGTTATCATTGCTAAGTAAATTGTATATTTCTTTTTGTATATCCCATTGAATTTCTGCCGACATATTTTTCTCCTAGATGAATTCAAAAAAATGCTATATTCTAATTTTGGTATTTAAAATTGGAAAGTTACTAACATGAAAAATTATCAAAAATATATTTTCACCCTTATTGTTATGATATTTACTGTTACACAAAGTAGCTTGGTTATTGCAAATAGCAACACAGCCGAAGAAAAGACTGCTATTGTTCAAACTGACACAGAAGACCCTGAAGCTATTTTAAGACTGGCAAATTCCTATATGGACGGCAAAGATGGTATGCAAAAAGATTTTGAAAAAGCTTTTGAGCTTTACAATATTGCCGCCTCTAAGGGCAGTAGTAATGCCATGTTTGCCCTTGCCGTTATTTACTCTGAAGGGGTAGATAGAATTAACAAAGACCCTAAAGAAGGTTTTAAATGGTTTTTAAAATCAGCTGAGGCAGGCAGTCAAATTGCACAATTTACTGTTGGCATTTTACTTTCACAAGACAATCCAAAGGCAGAAATTCCATCTGATTTAAAATCTGCCTATATATGGTTTAGTCTTGCTAGTCGCTCAGATGACATACCTAGGGTTAAAAAAGCAGCCTCTGGCTTAGCCGATATATTAGCAGAAGAGCTATCTGCAAAAGAATTAAAACAGGCTGAAGATACCATTAAAAATTGGAAAGCTAAAACATCTCCGATGTAAATTTATAACTTGGTCAAATAGCAAATTAAAAATCTGTTGTTTGCATCTATATTTTCAATTGCCTTAATTTGAAAGTTATTTACCCCATCTGTTAGCCTTCTATTAGTTGTAATTTCTGGGCTGTAACGTGTAATAATTTTATGTGTTACTTGCCTTAGTATTTGTGAAAATTTTGCCTGCTCTGTAACCGTTATCTCAACAATATCGACATAAATATCAGGGTTGCTAGTAATCGCTTGCCAAACTTCCGTTGTACCACCGCCCGCATCGCTACCGACAATTTTTTCCTCAATTGTCATTTTATACTTCATTTTACCAATTGCTATTTGCATCTCTTAAAACCTACCTTATTTTGATAATTTTGTATGGTTGCAATATTTCTGCTGCCCCTGTTTTGCTTAAATGCAACTGCTCTTGGATATTGTTGCCTCTATTTTCATACATGCTAGCAACCAATAGCAAAATTGCGGTTTTAATATCTTCTGGCACATCACTTGCATTCGTGCCATAGCCAACATTAAAAGATATTTCTATGCCATTTATTTTACGCTTAGCAATTGGGGCAATATATCCATCTTTTAAAACTATTCGTCCTTGAATTTGATCAATACTGTATAAATTTAAATCCTCTGCCACAAAATTATCAGAAGCATCATATATATTGATTGCTTGCAAAGACAAAAAGGGCTGTTTTGGTATTTTAATTACTCCGCTCTTTGGAAATTCATCAATAAAGATAGAATAGCTCTGCTGGATAAAGCCAAGCCCTGTAAAATTCTCAGATATCTGTCTTGCTGATGTGATAAGCCTGTTTATAAAGCTATCATCATTGCTATTTGTAATTCGCAAATGCTCTTTTGCCTCGCTTAGGCTTACTGGCTCTATTGCTGGCTCTGCTGTTTTTGTAATGCTATAGCTAATCATTGCTTTTTACCTTTATTTGCTTTTTTGCTGGCCTTATTAGAAATAGGCTTTGCCCAACCTTCAGAAATTGCAACTTCTGCGCATCTAGCAGAAACTTCATGTTTACCTGGGGCATAATTAACAATTTGTATTCCCTCATAGGCATATGCGAAGGGTTTAATCACTTTAATTTTTACTTTTTTCATTTATCTGTCGCTCCATTTTTAAAGATTGAGAGGGGAAAAGATTTCCCCCTCTCTTATTTGTGTGTAGTTGTAAGGC
>JALTWL010000134.1 GCA_027047045.1 Micavibrio sp. | reverse complement strand
CAATTTGAAGGTGAAATGCCTTCTATTTTAAATGCTTTGCATGTTGAGCGTGATGGGCAAACATTAGTGTTAGAAGTTGCACAACATTTAGGTGAAAATGTAGTTCGTGCAATTGCTATGGATACAACAGATGGTCTAACACGCGGACAAGAAGTTGTTGACACAGGTGAGCCAATTAGTGTTCCAGTTGGACCAGAAGTTTTGGGTCGCATCATGGACGTTGTTGGAAATCCAGTTGATGAGCTTGGTGATATTAAGTCTAAAAAGAAATATCAAATTCACAGAGAAGCCCCTGCCTTTGTTGACCAATCCACAGAAACAGAAATTTTGGTAACGGGTATTAAGGTGGTTGACCTTTTAGCGCCATATGCAAAAGGTGGTAAAATAGGCCTATTTGGTGGCGCTGGTGTTGGCAAGACTGTTACAATTATGGAGCTTATCAATAATATCGCTAAAGAACATGGTGGTGTATCTGTATTTGCAGGTGTTGGTGAACGTACTCGTGAAGGTAATGACCTTTACCATGAGATGATGGAATCTGGTGTTATTAAAGAAGGTGGTAAAGAAGGCTCAAAAGCAGCGCTTGTTTATGGACAGATGAATGAACCTCCAGGGGCTCGTATGCGTGTTGCGCTTAGTGGCTTGACACAGGCAGAATATTTCCGTGATGAAGAAGGGCAAGATGTGCTATTTTTTGTTGATAATATCTTCCGATTTACACAGGCAGGGGCGGAAGTGTCGGCATTGCTTGGTCGTATTCCGTCTGCGGTTGGTTATCAGCCTACTTTGGCAACTGATATGGGGGCGATGCAAGAGCGTATTACTTCTACCAATAAAGGCTCTATTACTTCTGTGCAGGCAGTATATGTACCAGCTGATGACTTAACTGACCCTGCACCTGCAACATCATTTGCGCATTTGGACGCAACAACAGTGCTTTCTCGCCAAATTGCAGAGCTTGGTATTTATCCTGCGGTTGACCCGCTTGATTCTACTAGCCGCATTCTAGACCCAAGGGTTGTAGGTGAAGAACATTATGAAGTTGCAAGAAAAATTCAAAAAACTCTACAAGATTATAAAGCATTGCAAGATATTATTGCTATTTTGGGTATGGACGAGCTTTCAGAAGAAGATAAACTTACAGTTGCAAGGGCGCGTAAAATACAGCGTTTCTTATCTCAGCCTTTCCATGTAGCAGAAGTATTTACTGGAACAGCAGGGGTATTCGTTCAATTAGAAGATACAATTAAAGGCTTTAAAGGCATCGTTAATGGTGAATATGACCATATTCCAGAAGCTGCATTCTATATGGTGGGTACTATAGAAGAAGTATTGGAAAAAGCAAAAGAAATGGCGCGTGCCGCAGCTTAAAATTTGTTGAAATGTAACTAAGAAAGGGGCATTTTTACTATGTCTGATGGTAAGTTTAAATTTTCTTTGGTATCTCCTGAGAAGATTTTAGTAGATGAAGATGTAAAAATGGTAACAGTTTCTGGTACTGAGGGTGATTTTGGACTGTTAGTTGACCATGCCCCTATTTTATCTTCTTTAAAAGATGGGGTGATAGTCATTAACATAGATGACGATCATAAGGAAGAAATATTTGTTGCTGGCGGTTTTGTAGATATGAATAATAATATTTGTACTATACTTGCCGAAGATGCAATAAATATTAAGGATATTGATATTTCTAAATTACAAAAAGAAAAAGAAATTCTACAAGAAAAACTAAATATGATTAAAGAAGGTGAAGATATATTTGTTGAAAAACAAGAGCTAAAACGTAAATTATATTTAGCAGAACAAAAAATATCACTCGCAGCTTAAATATTCTGGCTGGGGCTGGTATTTATGTTAAAAAATATCAAATCAGAGCTAAGTGAATATAGTGATGCATCACATGCAAATAATTTGCAGCGTTTTTTTAAAACAGGGGTTGGTGAGTATGGTGAGGGTGATAAATTTATTGGTGTTAAAACACCAGTATTACGTCAAATAGCTCGTAAATATAAAAATATTTCTTTGGAAGATACAGTAAAATTACTACACTCTCCTATACATGAGGAACGTTTACTATCCTTGATTTTTTTAGTCAATAAATATAAGAAATTTGACCCAGTTAAGCAGGAAGAAATTTATAAAATATATTTAAGCAATACAAAATATATCAATAATTGGGATTTGGTAGATGTCACAGCTATGCATATTGTGGGGGCATATCTAAAAGATAAATCACGCAAGCCTTTGTATATGCTGGCACAATCTAAATCTCTGTGGGAGCGACGCATCGCAATTATAGCAACATTTCACTTTATTAAAAATGATGAATTTGATGAAACTTTAAAAATAGCAAAAATTCTTTTAACAGATACAGAAGATTTAATTCATAAAGCTGTAGGCTGGATGTTAAGAGAAGTTGGTAAACGCGATATAAAAAAAGAGGAAATATTTTTAAAACAATATTATAACTTTATGCCGCGAACTATGCTGAGATATGCTATTGAAAAATTTCCTAAGGAACTGCGTCAATATTATCTAACTTTAAAATAATTTTGGATTATTTGTATTTTGCAGGGGAACTATAATATATTTTTAAAATATATACTCAACTTACAATTCTAATAATAATCTTATATATAGCTATACAAATAATAAATATCAAAAAATAATATTTATTTTGGTTTATTGCTATGTTTTCTATTATTGTTGATTTTTATATTTCCAGCTTTTAGCTTAGCTTTTGGTTTTTTGCTACGCTTAAAAATATTAGAAAGCTTTTGCCCAAAGCTTTGTTTTTTGATACTAACCCGTGCTTTAATAGACCTATGTTGACGTTTATTTTGCATTTTAAATTTTATATCATCTATTTTATTGTGTAATTTTAAACCGCCTTGAAAGCCAGCCATAGAGCCAAGTAATCCTGCTGCAAATGAAAAAATTTGTATCCCTCCAGAAATAGCAGCTCCACTAAAACCAGCACTTACAGCCAACGTCCCAAGCCCCGTACTCACAACAGTACTTGCAAGGACAAATGCAGTTGCCGCAACCAAAACCCCAGCTATAAGCTGTCCAGCTGAATAAGGTGTTCCAAACATAGTTTTAATCCTTTCTTAAAAAATATATATTGAGTGAAGATATACAAATAAGCACAATATGTCAACAATTATATAAAATAGATATTGCATGTTATGATAAATAATGTTACAAGTCTTAAATTATATTTATAATTCTTACTTATGATTTGATTTACTTATGGGTAAAAAAAGCTTTTTTGATAATATAAAAGATACGTTTAATAAACTTGTTGATGAAGATAATTTAAAAAAATCTTTTAAGCACAGTGATTTTTTTCATGCTGTCAGTCGTGGTAAAATTGATAAAGTTCAAGAGATGCTAAGAGCAGGGCAAGATGTTAATGCATATAACATAACCAGAAAAACAGCACTTCATATTGCAATTTCCAAGCGTGATGAAGAAATGGTTGAGCTTTTGCTTAAATGGGGTGCTGACCCTTACAAGCCTGCTGATGATTTAAGTAAAACTACTCCTATTGACCTTGTAATTAGACGTAAAAGAGCGACCATGTTAAAACTTATGCAAAAATATAAGGTTGATTTTGATCATTTAGATGTAAAGGGTGAGAATGCTATTTATAAGGCTATTGATGGCAATAAACTAGAAATGGTAGAATGTTTGCTTAGGTGGGGGGTTGATCCTTTATATACTGGAGAAGGTAAAATGTCCCCAGTTGAGCTTGCTTTTCGGCGTGGTAATATGGATATATTAAAGTTGTTAATATCAAATGAAAAAGTTGCAAGTAATATAAATTATCCTACTAATTTTGGAATGTCTGATGATTTACTTTTAAAACAGATTTTAGATTATGGAACGGTTGATGTTATACCTTTATTACTAAAATATGGTGGCGAGTTAAATTCTTATAATTTAAACGGACAAACTACATTGCATGAGGCAATAGAGAGGGGCGATATTCAAACTGCATCAATCTTGATAGAATATGGCGCAGATTTAAATAATAGCCCAAGGCTAACAGATGGCTATTTACCTCTGCATGTGGCATGTGATATTTGGAAATGGCAGGAAAACAAAACTGCCGATATATTAAGGCTATTGTTATTTGCAGGGGCTGAACCTAATATTGCTGAGGGTAAATTAAAGACAACTCCACTTAATATTTTACTTAAAAATGATAAATTAGATAATATTTTAGATTGTGTTGGGATTTTACTTGAGTATGGCGCAAAAACTAATATTTATGATAAAGACGGTAAAACCCCGCTTTTGTATGCTATGAGTTCATCACGTAGCAATAAATATGAGATAGCAAAAAAGTTATTAGATGCAGGTGCAAATCCAAATTTAGTTGATAAAAATACAGGCCAATCTCCAATGCATATGGCAATTGAGCTTAGAGATAAAAAACTAATGGAATTATTTTTTAAATATGGTGCTAATATTGACCTAAAAGATAAGTCAGGTATTAGCCCAAAATTATTAGCTCAGCAAAAAGATTTGCAAAATCAAATGTTATATATAATAAAAAATAACAAAAAAATATCCCAACAACGCAGGGGCGGTGGTAATAAGCCCAAATTTTAATAAATTATTTATCAGGTTTAAATTTGTCGTCAGAGGAAAACTCTCCAAGTAATTTAGCAAATGGTTTGTGAGTTTTACTTTCTATTTTTTCTACTGCCTCTGGTGCTTCTATATAACTGGTAAATTTAGCATTTTCTTTTTTGGGAAAGTCGGGTATCGCCAAAGAGATTTGCTCAGTTATAATTTTTCCTATATTTAATTTATCCCCTTTTAATTGTTCTATTATATTTGGAGATAGTATATTGTCATCTGTATATATTTTTTCATTTAAATCAAAATGAACTTCAAAATTTTCTTCTATATTATTTTTTACGGGCTCTAGGCTAATGACACATTCTTGGATAACATAGCAACTAATTGAGCCTTTTACTGTGAGTGTATTTTTATTACGTTTGATATCTACATTGGCTTTTATATCGCCAAGCTCAATTACACCAAAGAGGTTGGCTAAATCACAGGCATCAGTTTTACTTGCTTCAATATATATATATTTGGGTTTATTTCCAATTTTATCTATATTGATTGAATAATCTAAATTATAAGACATAATTTGAACAATACTCCTAATTTACATTTATAGTTTGAAGTATAAGCAATATTTTTATAAAAAAAAATATAAAAATGCTTGCATTTTTTATCTAAACAAGTTAAAAAAGCAGAGTTCTTGGCAGGCAGGCTGGTATATTTAAATACGTCCCCTTCGTCTAGAGGCCTAGGACACCGCCCTTTCACGGCGGCAACACGGGTTCGAATCCCGTAGGGGACGCCATTTTTTCTTGCTGTTAGTTTTAAATTATCTTTCTGAAACATTTATTGATTGTAATATTGATTTTGTGACTATAGCTGAAACTATTAAAAATACAGCTACACCGACACAACTATCCCCGTTCCTATAAGAACGGGGATAAATTATTTTAAATTAGAGAATATATTTTTATATTTGACTATTTACGA
>JALTWL010000133.1 GCA_027047045.1 Micavibrio sp. | reverse complement strand
TATTTTGGCTTGATGTAGAAGGGGAACTAAAAGCTTTGGAATTGCTGTTGACCAGCTGGCAACCAGAATTTATGGATATATTGATAATGTTATATGATAAAACACGATTACCTTTAATTAGTCAGTTAAAAGGTGATTATAATATAACAGATAATAGGGGGCTTTTGTCTTATCGCTCTGGGGGGAAGTATATTTTTGCTGGTCCTAGAATAGTCAATTTAAAAATTTTTAAAAATATAGAAGAAAATAAATTTTCTTTTAAAAAAATATTTGATATGGCAGAAGAAAATAAAAAATTATTCGGCTGTGTTTATGGAGGTAGCTGGTATCATATCGGCACAGTAGAAGAACTAGAATATGCAAATAATCAATTATTGAAAGATGATAATGTTTTAAAGACAGCTTTAGCAATATGATACAATCTTTTGAAAATAAAATATTTAATATGCCAATTGGTGTTTCTTTTGTTGATGAATTTGCAAAAGGACTATTAAATATGTGCGCTGACAATAAAGATTTTCTTGCAAATTATTTGATATTATTACCATCAAGGCGTGCATGTCGTTCTTTGCAAGAGGCTTTTTTAAGAATAACTGATGGCTCCCCCTTAATATTGCCTAAAATGCAGCCTATTGGTGATGTTGATACTGATAATTTAGAAATATTAAGCGCTACAATTACAAATGAAAATAACACAGATGAGCTTTTAAATATTCCAGATGCCATAGCCCCAATACATAGGCAATTATTGTTAGCAAAAATAATAATGGCATCTTTAAAATCAAAAAAGCAAGCAATTGCAGATTCGTATATACAGGCGCTGTCTTTGGCGGTGGAGCTTGGAAAATTTTTAGATGAAGTGCAAACAGAACAGCTTGACTTTACAGGTTTACAAAATTTGGTGACTGAAAAAGAATTTGCTAAACATTGGCAAATTACATTAGATTTTTTAACAATTCTAACTGAGTATTGGCCTAAAATTCTAGCTGAAGAAGGCTTGCTTGACCCAGCAGAGCGTAGAAATATTCTTCTAAAAAAACAAGGTGAAGTTTGGCAAAAATTCCCTCCAAAGCAAAAAATTATTGTAGCTGGGGTAACGGGCTCTATTCCTGCGGTTAGAGAATTATTAAAGATAATTGCAGGACTTGATTATTCTATGATTATTCTTCCACATTTAGATACGAGTATATCTGATGAGGATTGGCAATGTATTTCTTTTGAACATCCACAATATTATATTAAACTACTTTTAGAATATATTGGTGTGACCAACAGAAAGCAAATAAAAAATTGGATTATTGAGGGTTATGAATATCCAGCTGTAGGTAAATTATTAAGTGAAACTATGCGACCTGCGCCTACGACAGATAAGTGGCAAAATTTAAAGTCAGATGATATAGATGAAAAAATCTTTACATCAATTAAAAGAATAGATGTTAAAACTTCTCAAGATGAGGCTTTAGTTGTTGCGCTTGCAATGCGTGAAGTGCTAGAAACTCCTAAAAAAACAGCGGTTCTTGTAACTCCAGATAAAAATTTGTCAAAACGTGTGCAAACACAACTTAAAAGATGGGGGATAGCTTGTGATAATTCTGCAGGTGAGCCATTGGCAAAAACAAAGCTTGGTATATGGATTTTACTGGGGGCAGATATGCTACAAAAAGAAATTTCTGCTGTTAATTTTCTATCTCTTTTTAAACATAGTTTTGCCACAATTAAAGCTAGCAGAAAAGAAGTTTTAAATTGGCTTAGAGAATTTGAAATAAAAGTTTTTAGAAGTGGAAAAATTCTAAACTATAAAAATTTAGGTGAGTTGTTGAATATTTACCAAGAAAAATTTGGCCAAAATAGTCAAATAAATGAAAATTTAGGTATAATTATCAAAGAACTGGCAGAAAATATAGATATTGAACAAAAGCACAGTTTGGATAAGTGGTTAAAAGCACATATAAAATTTATAGAGGAGCTATCTGCCACAAATGATAGAGCGGGGGAGGAAATTTTATGGAGTGATGAGGCAGGAGAGGTCGCAGCAGAGCTTATTTATAATTTGCTAGAACTCTCGGATATAGTACCAAAATTAGCTAGTGATGAATATATTGCCTTTATTACTAGCTTTTTTAATGAGGCAATAGTTAGACCTAAATATAAAACTCACCCACGACTAGGCATTTTGGGTCAAATGGAAGCAAGACTGTATCAAGCAGATATGGTTATAGTTGGGGCGGTTAATGAAGGTACATGGCCAAGAGATGTTGGCTGTAATCCTTGGATGTCAAACCCTATGCGTAAATCTTATGGTTTGCCTCCAGCAGAAAGTAAAATAGGCATAGATGCGCATGATTTTTTACAACAAATATCAGCAAAAGAAGTCTTAATTACAAGGGCAAGCAATGTTGATACTTCTCCCACTGTGCCATCACGTTGGCTACTTAGAATGAATACTGTAATAGAGGCAGTGGGGCTAAAATGGCCAAAAGAAAATTATTTGAAAAAATATGCCGAAAATATAGATAAATATTCAGATGCAGTAAAAACATGTGAAAGACCTATGCCGACACCTGCTGTTAATCTTAGACCTAAGCAACTTTCTGTGACAGGAATAGAAAAACTTATGCGTGACCCATATTCAATTTATGCAAGATATATTTTGAATTTAAAACCATTAGATGAACTGGAAAAAGAATTTGGTCCTGCTGAACGAGGACAGTTGATACATACAATATTAGAAAAATTTATCTCAGAATATGGTATGACAAATATAAATGATGGTGCTTTAGAAAAATTATTGGAGTGTGGCAGGATAGAGTTTAAAAAATTACAACTGCCAGCTGAAATATATATTTTTTGGTGGTCTAGATTCATACGTATGGCAAAAGAGTTTATAAAATATGAAATAAATTGGCGAGAAGAATATAGTCCATATATATTAGAAGGGCAGGCTAGTTGGACAATTAAAACTGATAATTTTGATGATTTTGTTTTAAAAGCAAGGGCTGATAGAATTGATGTTAGCAAGGATAATAAAAAGGCCGTTATTATAGATTATAAAACAGGCACAGCCCCTTCAATTAAGGATATGGAACAAGGCTATTCTCCACAATTGCCATTAGAGGCGGTAATGTTAGAAAAAGGCGCATTTGACAATATAGATAAATTAAAGGTTGAGGATTTATCAATTTGGCAACTATCTGGTGGCAGTAAGGCTTTTACTGTTAAAAAATATAAAGAAGAACAAGTGCAAAGAGCAATAAATAATGCTAAAAATGCAATTGTTGATTTAATTGAAAAATTTGCAGATGAAAATACGCCATATATTGCAGTTCCAAACTCTGATAAGGCACCCAAATATAATGATTATGAACATTTAGAAAGAATATTAGAGTGGGGATATATTGAGAAAAATTAAAAATAATAGTATAATATCTAACTCTTATAAATTAAACTCATAGCTGGGGTGTATTTTAAAGTGTCCGATAAAGACGAACAAATAGCTGAAGATAATATAAAAAGAAAAAAAGATGCTCTGAAAGCTTTTGGGCAGATGCAAATTACTTGTGATGAAGAACATAGTTATAAGTTACAAAAAAATACATCTTCAATCAATTTAGATGAATTTAAAAAACGCTCTCGTGATGAAAAATTAAGACGTAGCCATTTCGAAAATCTACCTGACTTTATTCAACAAAAAGCAACACTTATATCGGCTCATTTTTTGCTCCCTAATGGTTCAAAAGTGGCAGATATGGGGTGTGGAGATGGTATAATAACCTATGCGTTGGCGCTTTTAAATCCAAGAATAGAGTTTTTAGGAATAGATAGAAATAACAATTTAATTTCACAGGCTAAGAGTAAGTATGAACTACTTAATCTTAAATTTAGATGTAATGATGTTGGAATAGAAAATTATTTAGATGAGGGGCTGGACGGTATTATAAATTCTAATATCTTACATGAAGTTTACTCTGAAAATGGCTACAGTATAAATGCAATAGTTGAACTATTAGAATTGCAACTAAAAAAGTTAAAGCCGGGTGGGGTTATGCTAATACGTGATTATATAATGCCACCACTGGATAAATATATATTACTAGAATTTCCAGATAATATGACAGCTGGGAAGACAGCTATTGATATGTCTGATGCAGAATTATTGGTAAATTTTTCTGAAACCGCAAGGCCTGCTTATGCTGCTGGGTGTGAGGGGTTTTTCTTAGAGGAGCTACAAGATACATTTAGAGAAAATACAAGGCTTTTTAGGCTACCAGAAAAATGGGCATTAGAATTTATATATAGAAAAGATGAAAGAAAAAAATGGGATAGAGAATTAAAACAGGAATATAGCTTTTTTACTTATGATGATTATATGCGTGAATTTTCAAAATTGGGCATGCGCATTTTATATACAGCTCCTTATTGGAATCCATGGATTGTAAAAGAAAGATTTAAGGGACATTTTCAAATATATGATGAAAATGGTAAGGCGCTTCCTCCACCGCCTACTAATCACTTTTTGATTGCGATGAAAGCTGGGGAAAAAGGCTCTTTGATAATTGAAGAAAGACGCCCCATAGCGGATAAGTCAAAACATTTAGAAATAGTAACCGTTAGAAATAAAAAAGATGGCTCTTTACAGGAATTAGTACGAGAACCAGAAGATTTTTGCGATATTCTTCCCTATAGAATAACAAATGACGGTAGGTTAATAATTTATATTCACACAGGAGTACCAAGACCAATAGTTAATGCAGTTGCAAGAGGAAATTCAAATCTAGATGGTAAAATATGGTCTGGGCATTTAGTAGAAAATATTACTATGGATATAGCCTCTTTTGGTGGTGATGCTGCTGAAAATAAAATTGCTATTTTAAAATATTTAGAAAAACATGTTGGGCTAATACCTAGACCTCATGGTGAGATAGATATAGGACTTCCTTATTTTCCAGACCCCGAAACCATAGATGAGGCAATTGAAGCTGTCTATATAGAAGTTTGTGAGCCTCAAAAGAAAAAATGGCCATTTTCTCCTCCAAAAGAGTTGGAATATTTTAGATATAGTGAAATGGGCTATATATATGAAATTGAGGCTCATGACATATTATATGCGGCTCAAATTGGTGTTTTGCCTGACCCAAGACTTGAAATTAGAGTATATGATTTAATGGTAAGGCTTGGTATTGCTATGCCCAGATGGCTGGGTGAGCAAATGCCACAAATTGGTAAAGTTAGAAAATCAATTAAAGGTGAAGATGGGTTGCAGCTTTTAGATGAATTAGAAAAAGCAGATTTTGAAGAAGTAAATAGAGAACCAGAACATTTAAAAGTCATTACTTCACTATTTGTTGAGGACGGCTACACAAAAGGACAAAAACAAGGAATTACTTCTCAAAAAGTTGACTTTGTGATAACTGATGATGGTATAGAAAATATTGCAATTGTTCTGCCTTTAACTCATGGTTGGGACGATGGGCTTTTGGCAGCTCTTGACCCTAAGATGCTATCAGTTCCACAAAGAATGGGTGGCTCTGGCGCTATGCTAACTGCACCTAGCTTTGTGCTTCCCAAAGATGTACATACAATAGAAGATGCAAAACAATTCATTGCTAATAAATTTTCTCAAGATGTAGATAAAGTATTTTCACTGGGAGAAAGTTATTTTACTCATACTAGCGTTACCCCAAGAAGAGTGTTTCCTTTTGCAATTATGGCTGATGCAGAGGCAAGCTTACCACCAAATTGGAAATATACCTCAATGCGAAGATTGTGGGCCTTAATTTACTGTTTTCAATGTTTTAGTGGTGATTTACTTAAAGCTGTGGCAAGAACTCATATGGCTTTGGGGGAAGAACATAGTATGACACCCGAAAAAACAGTAGAATTTGGCAAAACTAGAAATTTTAAACTATCCCTTGAAAAAGAAGAACTATATCAAGCAGGATTGAATAGCGAACATAGAATCCCATCTAGAATATTGGGAGAAGGCAAATTCCGCTGTAATTTGAATATTAATACCAAAGAAGAACTTTCCAATAAAATCAAACAAGTTGCAGAAAAAATAGTAGATGTATCTGATAAAAAAAATAAAACTAGCAATATAAAAGATAATTTTATATCACTAGACAGAAATAATAAAATCAAAGAATTAGATACAGATATATCTAAGGTTAAAAAACGTTTGCAAATAAAAACGCCTCAAAATTAGAAAATAACTAAAATGCTAACACAAAATATTTTTAATCGCGAAAAAATAAGAAAAAAAAGAGATAAAATAGCAAAAAATATAAATAATTATAATTTTATTCATAAAATAGTGGCAAAAGAGCTTTTTTCTAGGATAGAGCCGATAAATGTTAAGTTAAGAGATATTTTAATATTTGGTGCTCATAGCAAAAAACTATGCAATCTTTTAAGTAATAAGAATGATGTAGAAAATATATTTCTTACTGATTTATCGTTAGAACTATTAAAATATGATAGTGAAATATTATCGGATAAATGCCATTTACTTGTTGCAGATGAAGAATTTTTACCTTTTAAGGAAAATTCTCTTGATTTAGCCGTTAGTAATTTAACTTATCATAGTGTCAATGACTTAAAAGGCGCGTTAATACAGCTAAATAATGTGTTAAAGCCCAATAGACCGATATTATTCTCTATATTTTCCGCAGGAAATATAGAGAATATAAAAAAATTATCTGTCAATATTGAAAGTGAAATTATTGGAGGCGCGTACATTAGAATAGCGCCATTTGTGGATATAAAAACTATTGGTGATTTGCTACAAAATACAGGATTTAATCAAATAGTCATAGATAGTGATAAAATAGATATAAAATATAGCAGTTTTAAAAATGCCATACAAGATATTAGAAATATGGGCGAGGGGAGTATACTTTTTGCCCCCACAGCTCAAATTAGAAAAGATGTGTATAAAAAAATGGAAGATGACTTTTTAAATAAAGAACAAGGCAATGTAACAGTCAAAATACTATATGCCATTGCTTGGAAATAAAAATACCAAGATATCCAATTATACTCAAACTATAATCTAAATTATGCTTTAATGCAGAGTGAATTCTAAATCTCTAACAGTTAATTCTTCTGGCTTAATTAAATTTTTATGTGCAACTGTTACAGAATGTAGCTTGCCTTCAATTTCTCTTGTCCAAAAGTCCAAAAATTTATGCAATTCTGGAAATTTTGGAGCAATATCATATTCCTGCCATAAAAAACTTTGAATTATTGCTGGGTGGTCAGGTAAATAATATAATATTTCTGCAGTTGTTAGACGATAATTTTTAAGTTGTAGGTCAATTCTTGCCATCTTACTCAAATATCTCCTTTCTTCAATATTAACATATCTCGCTAACTATATATCATATTCTTATGATATATAGTAATATAATAACAAAAAATACTTAAAAAAACATCAATTTTTATAGGTGTTAATATATAACTATCTGATATGTAACAAAAAAATAGGCTTAAGCACTCTATATGCAAAAGCCTATTTCAAAAAAACAAGATTTTTTTAAGATATTATCTACCAAATTTTTGCTGTATTTTCATGGTAATTCGTATGCTTTTTTGCATTAGTTCTGCTTGTGATAATCCGCCACTCATAATTGAATCTTCTATCTCTTTCATATCTTGACGAATTTCTTTATCACGAAGTGCTTTAGCCATAATTTTACCTTGTCCTGCAGGTATTCTTGCATTTTTCTCAAAAATATCAGCTAGCCCGTCCATCTTTTCATCAAAAGATTTATTTCCTAATTCTACAATTTTTTCTTGTTCTTCTCGGCTAAAGAATTGATTGAATAATTTTGATAAGTCACCAGGGTTAAACATAGTAATGCTCCTTAAATATTGGGGTTAAAAATAAATTACACAAATTTAAATGTCAGGAAGGTTATCTTATTTATAAATAATAGTCAAGCATTATTACTATGTAATTTGCAATTGTAAAATAAATTATAATGAATAGCTATAAATTATTATTTATATGTTTGATATTTGTATTTTTTGCAAAAATCTTGTGGTATTTTGTGGGGGATAATATGACTGCTTTTTGTTACAATATTTTGGGCTATTTTTTGATTCTAACTTTAAGGTGAATTTATTTAATGGAAAATACAAATTTTTTTATAGAGTATAAAAGAGCTGAAGAAGACGGCGGTAGAGCCACACCGTTAATTCGGAATTTGTTAATTTTATCTATCAGCCTGTTGTATGGAATAATTGCTATTTTAGTTGCTGTTTATTTCTTAGAAATGAGCAGTATTACAATTTTTATATTGGTATCAATATATGCTTATGGAATATTAGGTGGATTTGCAATACTTATGCTGATTAAATTATTTAATCGGGCAGAAGAAAACACAAAAATGTTATTAAATGTTTTGGACTATGACAACAATCCTCACTCTATTACTAATAGTGATGGAAAATATTTATACAAAAATAAAGCATGGCAAAATATATTTGGAGATGTGGGGGAGGTTTCTTGTAAAAATATATCTGTAATTTTTGAAAAGCCTCATATAGTTCAGCAACAATTACAAATATATTTAACTAAAATTAACCAAGAAAATAATAATAAAAATGCAAAAGATAATAAATTTTTATATATAGGAAAAAAGAAACACTCTGGTAAAATTTTAAAATTATCAGTTGATAACTTACCTAATTGGAAAGATTGTCAAAAATGGTATTTAACAGATATTACTAATGAACAAAAAGATGCCAACATACTGAATAATAACATAAGTATATTAGATGATTTTTCTTTAGCTTTGGGGCAAGTCAATGACTGTGGTGAGCTATGTTTTTACAACAATGAGCTAGCAAATCTTTTAAAATTAAAGAAAAATAAAAAATATTATTTACATGATATATTCAATATAGATGCAAATATTCCAGCCTATGCAATATGTGCTGTTGATGCATCTTCTAAATCTTTACAAGTTCAAGTATGTAAACTTTCCAATGGTCAAAAAATACTTGCAGTGAACAGCATATCTAAAAATAGGGAAGGCAAAAATATAGCTTTTATATCTGCTATTCCAGTAACAATCTTTTCCAATATTGTGGGCGATATTATAAAAAATAAAAGTGATGCTGGGGCTTTTAAGGATATATTTGTTGATGCACCTTTGGGGATATGTGTTGTTAGCTCCAATATGACGATAGTAAAAAGTAATACAGCTTTTAAAAGGTTAGTTGAAAAAGATGAAATCAATAATATATCAATATTAGATTTAATTTCTAAAGAACAGCATAAAACATTGCAGAGATGGTTAGAGCTTGTCTTGGATAATAGCAATGACTATCCAACATCTATAGAGGTAAATTTAATACAAAAAGCAGGACATGTTGCAACACGTATTTACGTTCATAGATTTGAAAAAGATGAAGTTGCACTTTATTTCATAGATTTAACGCAAGAAAAGAATTTAGAGCAACAATTTACTCAATCACAAAAAATGCAAGGGATTGGGCAGCTCGCAGGTGGTATAGCACATGATTTCAACAATTTACTAACTGCAATGATAGGGTTTTGTGATTTACTACTGCTTAGGCATAAGCCAGGCGATCCATCATTTTCTGATATAATGCAAATAAAACAAAATGCTAATAGAGCCGCTAATTTGGTTAGACAATTGTTGGCTTTTTCCCGTCAACAGACATTACAGCCCAAAATATTGGATATTACTGATGTTCTTAGTGACTTGATGCATTTAATGCAAAGATTGATAGGAACTAATATAAATCTTGACATTCAACATGGACAAAATTTATGGCCTGTTAAATGTGATGAAGGACAATTAGAACAAGTAATAATAAATTTAGTGGTTAATGCCAGAGATGCTATGAAAGATGGTGGTGAGCTTGAAATTCTTACAGACAATTATACAAATACAAATCTATTGCAATTAAATGAAGATGAATATCTACCAGTGGGTGATTGGGTGACTATAAAAGTTAAAGATACAGGAACTGGTATAGAACCAGAAATATTGTCTAGAATTTTTGAGCCATTTTTCTCTACTAAAGAAATTGGAGCAGGTACAGGGCTTGGGCTGTCAACAGTACATGGAATAATTCACCAAACGGGGGGCTTTTTAGGTGTTGAAAGTGAGGTTGGAAAAGGGACTATATTTACAATATACCTACCAAAACATATTGAAAATAAAGAAAATAATGATGAAGATTTAGATAGTATAGAAAAAGAAAAATCAACAGATACCACAACGGAAGATTTAACAGGAACAGCGGCAATAATGCTAGTAGAAGATGAAGACGCTGTTAGAATATTTAGCTCAAGAGCGCTTAGCAATAAAGGTTATAAAATAATCGATGCTCCCAATGGTGAGGAGGCTATGAAAATAATTGAAGGAAAAGATATAAAATTAGAGCTGTTAATTACAGATATTATAATGCCAGAAATGGATGGACCTAGCCTTGCTAAAAATATTCGCCGTATTTATCCTGACTTAAAGATTATTTTTATGTCAGGCTACTCAGAAGATAGAATAAAAGAAGAATTTGGTGATAATACATATTTTCTTCAAAAGCCATTTACTTTGACTGTGCTTGCGAAGATGGTCAAAGATGTATTAGATAGTTAGTAAAAAAATACTTGCATTAGATATAATATTGCTGTATAAGCTTTATTTAAATCCTATAGTAATTTAAAGAGGTGAGCTTGACGGCTCGCCTTTTTGTTTAGCTAAATATTTTAAAATTGGAATTTTAATTAAATGCATTTGACACAATTTGAAAAAAGAATAGCCACAATCATAGAGCCTTTATTAGATGATATGGGTTTTGAGCTTGTGCGTATTAAACTAACAGGTGAGGGGCGAAAACCAACAATACAGATAATGATTGATAAACAAGATGAAAATACTAATGTTAGCATTGATGATTGTGCAAATATCAGTCGTGAAATTTCAACTATATTTGAGGTTGAAGAACCAATAGAAGAAGAATATATTTTAGAAGTAAGCTCACCTGGTATAGATAGACCACTTACCAGACCTAAGGATTTTGTTAGATATATTGGTTTTATGGCTAAGGTGGAAATATCACCAGCATTTGAGGGAAGAAAAAGATTTAAAGGTGAAATTGTTGATGCAAATAAAGAGGAAGGCTTTACTTTAGAGTTAGAAAATAAAGAGCAAATAGATATATCATTTGCCGCTGTTGTTAAGGCTAAGCTTATTTTAACAGATGAATTATTAAAGATGGTAGCAAATTGATTAAGTTATGAATAAACTAAATTAACAAAACTAAAATGAGGAAAATGTGAAATGGAAATTATTCAAGTAGCAGAAGCGGTTGCAAGAGAAAAAAGCATAGACAAAGAAATTGTAATCGAAGCAATGGAGGAGGCCATTCAAAAAGCTGGTCGCTCAAAATATGGACATGAATTTGACATACGCGTAAATATTGACAGACAAACAGGCGATATAAAATTATTTCGCTATCAAGAAGTTATTGAAGATGATGCAGAAATAGAAAATGAATCTCAGCAAATTTTCTTAAAAGATGCAAAACTTATAAATCCTGATATAAAAGCTGGAGAATTTATTATAGAGCCACTACCTCCACTTGATTTTGGTCGTGTTGCGGCTCAAACAGCAAGACAGGTAATAATGCAAAAAGTAAGAGAGGCAGAACGGCAAAGACAATATCAAGAATATAAAGATAGAACAGGTGAAATTGTTAATGGTGTTGTAAAACGTGTGGAATATGGCAATGTAACTGTCGATTTAGGTAGGGCAGAGGCATATATTCGCCGTGATGAAACACTTCCAAGAGAGCATTTTAAAAATGGCGATAGGATTCGTGCCTATATATATGAAGTTCGCGAAGAACAAAGAGGGCCACAAATATTTTTATCAAGAACACATCCAGAATTTATGGCTAAGTTATTTCAACAGGAAGTACCAGAAATTTATGATGGGCTAATAGAAATAAAAGCCGTTGCAAGAGATCCTGGAAGTCGTGCAAAAATAGCAGTGCTATCTCATGATACCTCTATAGACCCAGTTGGGGCATGCGTGGGCATGAGAGGAAGTCGTGTGCAGGCTGTTGTAAATGAACTCCAAGGTGAAAAAATTGATATTGTTCCATGGACTGAAGACACGGCTGCACTTGCAATTAGTGCGCTTGCTCCGGCACAAGTAACAAAAGTAGTTTTAGATGAAGATATAAAACGTATGGATATAGTAGTTGCTGAAGACCAGCTTAGCCTAGCTATTGGACGTAGAGGGCAAAATGTTAGGCTTGCCTCTATACTTAGTGGCTGGGATATAGATATTATGAGCGAAACAGAAGAAGCCGAACGCAGACAAGCAGAATTCCAAGTTAGATCTGTATTATTTATAGAAGCATTAGACGTTGATGAAGTAATCGCACAATTACTTGTAGTTGAGGGCTTTAGCTCTATAGAAGAAATTGCTGATACAAGCATAGATGAGCTTGCACGTATTGAAGGATTTGATGAAGATGTTGCAATAGAACTTAAAAATCGCGCAGAAATTTATCTAAATCAAAAGGCCGAAGAATTTACTGAAAATTGTAAAGAACTTAAGATAGATGATAGCCTTGCAAATGCAGAGGGTCTAACCAGAGAAATGATATTAAAATTAGCAGAAAACAATGTTAAATCTCTAGATGATTTAGCTGATTTGGCATCAGATGAGCTGATTGAAATAATTGGTGAAGATAAAATTACTGATGAAATTGCAAATACAACTATTATGTCTGCTAGAAAAACATTGGGCTGGTTTGATGATGAAGATGAAAATAAAGATGAAAATATAGATATAGGAAATGACTTAAAAGAAAGTGAAAGTAAAATAGATAAAGATAAAACATTAGCCTCTGCTTAAAAAAGAATAAAATTTTTCTAGTTTTTATTCTGTAAATGTTGTAGAGCTATAGGTTAATGGGATATATAGTTTGTTGTTAGGAAAAGGATATTAAATGGCAGATAATACTGGCAAAGAAAGAAAAAAACTAAGCTTATCAGGTAAAGGAACTTTAAGCCTTAAAACAGGCAAAGCTAGTGTTTCTAAACCACCTGTACAGCATGGGCAAGGTGCTGGTATAGCCGTTGAAGTTCGCCGTAAAAGACGTACAGCTACAGAGCAAACAACAAAATCTGATACAGAAAAACATTTAACATCTGAGGAAAGAGAGGCTCGTATTAAGGCCCTTAAAGGTGCAGATAATAAAAGCTCTAATAGTTCTGTGGTTCAAACATCTGTTCCTAAACCTCCTCCAATTGCTGAGGCGGCAAGAAAAAAACAACAAGAAGAAGCAAAGCGTGAAGAACGTAGAAAAATGGCAGAGACAGAGGCTGCGACAGAAAAAATAAAAAAATCTTCTTCTGTTGTGGCTGATGATAAAGAGAAAAGCCCAGCTGAAATCATTGCAGCACAACAAGCAGCAGAAGCAGAGGCTGAAAAAACAAAATCTAGAAAAGCAACTGGACGTAAAACTGCAGGTTATCGTGTAGATGATGCAGAAGAAAAAGCTAAGAAAAAACTCTCTATGCCGGCGCCTAAAAAAATTGGAGATAAAAGACGAGATAGGGGTAGGTTAACTGTTGCACAAGCATTAAGCCACGATCATGATAAGAGTGAAAGACTGCCCAGCCTTGCCGCGCAAAGACGTGCAAGAGAAAAAGAACGTATGAAAATGGCATCTGAAAAACAGCCAATAGAACATGTAAAACAAGTTAGAGAGGTTGTAATACCAGAGGCAATAACTGTGCAAGAACTTGCTAATCGTATGGCCGAGCGGGTTGGTGATATAGTCAAAAAGCTTATGGAACTTGGCGTTATGGCAACTGCTAACCAAATAATTGACGCGGATACAGCAGAGCTGGTAACACAAGAGTTAGGACATAAAGTCAAACGTGTATCTGAGGCAGATGTTGAAGAAGGGCTGTTGGGTGAAGATGACAAAGAAGAAGATTTGGAATCACGCCCTCCCGTGGTTACAATAATGGGACATGTTGACCATGGTAAAACATCACTATTAGACGCAATTAGGCAGGCAAATATTGCTGCAAGTGAAAGCGGTGGTATCACTCAACATATAGGTGCGTATCAAATTGAAACAGAAGGTGGTAATAAAATTACTTTTTTAGACACTCCTGGACATGCTGCTTTTACTGAGATGAGAGCAAGGGGAACAGATGTTACAGATGTAGTGGTGCTTGTTGTTGCTGCTAATGATAGTGTTATGCCACAGACAATTGAGGCTATTAGTCACGCTAAAGCCGCAAAAAAGCCTATAATTGTTGCAATCAATAAATGTGATTTACCTGAGGCTAATCCTGATAAAGTAAGAACTGAATTATTGCAATATGAAATTCAAGTTGAATCTCTGGGTGGTGATATACAATGTGTTGAGGTATCTGCAAAAACAAAGCAGGGAATAAAAGAATTAGAAGAGGCAATATTACTGCAAGCAGAAGTGTTGGAGCTTAAAGCTAACCCTAATAGAGCTGCAATCGCTGCGGTTGTTGAGGCAAAAATGGAGCAAGGAAAAGGCTCTGTTGCAACAGTCTTAATTAAAAAAGGCAGTTTAAACATAGGTGATGTTTTTGTAACTGGAGTTGCTTGGGGGAAAGTAAGAGCTTTGATAAATGATAAAGGTAAGCGTCAAAAAATTGCCCTACCAGGTGAGCCTATAGAGGTTTTAGGCTTAAATAGCACTCCTAACGCGGGTGATGATTTTATTGTTGTAAATAGTGAGGCAAAGGCAAGAGAAATTGCTCAATTTAGAATAAGGAGAGAGCGAGCAATTAAAGTCGCTCAAAATAGTAAATCTGCGCTTGATCAGCTTATGGATCATATGAAACAAGGCGAAGTTAAACATCTAAATGTTGTAATTAAGGCTGATGTTCATGGCTCAGTTGAGGCAATTATCGGCTCACTGAAAAAGCTAACAGAAAATAATGATGAGGTAGATGTTAGTATTCTTCATAGTGCTGTTGGCGGTATTACAGAATCAGATGTTACGCTTGCTAACGCATCAGATGCTTTGATAGTTGGCTTTAATGTAAGGGCTAATGCCCAAGCAAGAGAGCTTGCAAGAAGTGAAGGTGTTGAAATTAGGTATTATTCTGTAATTTATGAAGTAATAGATGAAGTTAAAAAACTGCTTGGTGGTTTGCTATCGCCAGAAGTAAAAGAAGATTTAATTGGATACGCAGAAATAAGGCAAGTATTTAATGTTAGTAATGTTGGTAAAGTTGCGGGTTGTATGGTAACAGAGGGAATTGTTAAACGTGGTGCAGGTGTTAGATTATTGCGCGATGATGTGGTTATTCATGAAGGTAAGCTAAAAACACTGCGCCGCTTTAAAGATGAAGTTAAAGAAGTTCGCGAAGGCTTTGAATGTGGTATGGCATTTGAAAAATATGATGATATCAAGGAAGGCGATATAATAGAAGTCTTTGAGCTATCAGAACATGTAAGAGAATTATAAAATATACTCTATGTGTATATCTAAATATCTTTGGAATTAGCTATATATTACAACTATGAATAACCTATCTGATAATATTTCACCCCAAATCTTTTTACACACATACTGAATGCATATTTTCAAAATTTATATTTCATAATTTTCTTTTCACGAGCAGTTTTTGCATAATGCGGTAAAAATATTTAACAAATGGTAAAGGAGAAATAAAAATGTTTAATATTTTTAAAAGAAAATCTGATGTTGAAAAACTATTCAAAACAATTGAAAAAGGCAAAAGCGCTAAAGCAATAGAACTAATAGATAAAATAGATAATTTCAGCTAGCAAGATGCAAGAAGCGGTTATACTGCTTTAATATGGGCTATTGAGAAGGTTAATAACAAAATAGCAGAAAAACTAGTTAAAGCCAGATTTACTGAGAAAAGTATAATTAAAACAGCGGTAGAAACCAAAGATATTAGACTAGTTGAAAAAGCTCTTTTAGGAGAGGCGTCAACATATTTATCAGAAACTTTCGGCATAGTATCTGCTGCAGAGGCAAAAATACTATCAGAGGCATTTGCAGTAATTATTGAGACATTGCAAACAGACAAAAAACCTGCTCCCAATAACAACAGTAAGCCAAAAAAACAGCTAGCAAACAACCGCACACAAAATAAGATAAAAAAAATTAAAATAAATATTTGGGTGGCAGATATATTGCCGCCCAAATGTTACATTCTAAATATACCAAATTCAGTTTTACTATTTGCAGTATTTTGACTGGCAAACATTCCCATTGCAATTGTCTTTCTTGTATCTTTTGGATCAATTATACCATCGTCCCAAAGCCTTGCGCTAGCGTAATATGGATGACCTTTTTTTTCATATTGTTCAATTATGGGTTGTTTGAACTTTTCTTCTTCCTTGCTTGACCAACTATTACCTTTGGCCTCTATATTATCACGTTTGATAGTGGCAAGTACATTTGCTGCTTGCTCTGCCCCCATGACCGATATTCTAGAATTGGGCCAGCTCCACATAAATCTTGGATTATAAGCACGTCCACACATACCATAATTGCCGGCCCCAAAACTGCCGCCTATGATTACTGTGAATTTAGGTACTTTTGCACATGATACTGCATGAACTAATTTTGCTCCATCTTTAGCAATGCCTGCATTTTCGTATTTTTTACCAACCATAAAGCCAGTAATATTTTGTAAAAATAGTAAAGGGATTTGCCTTTGACAACAAAGCTCAACAAAATGCGCACCTTTAAGCGCGGATTCAGAAAATAAAATACCATTATTGGCAATAATCCCAATGGGCATACCAAATATTTTTGCAAAGCCTGTAACTAAACTATCAGCATAGTATTTTTTAAATTCACTAAATTTACTGCCATCTACTATTCTGGCAATAATTTCTCTTACATCAAAAGCCTTTTTAGTGTTTTTTGGTATTATTCCATATATTTCTTCTATATCATATAGAGGATTTTCAAATTCTAAATCTGTGCAAAATTTTGCTTTTGGCAGATTTAAATTTCCAATGATATCTCTACATATTATCAAAGCATGTTCATCATTTTCAGCCATATGATCAACTACACCTGATTTTTTACAATGAATATCTGCACCACCCAATTCTTCAGAGCTTACAACCTCTCCAGTGGCAGCTTTGACAAGTGGAGGACCACCAAGAAATATAGTACCTTTATTTCTAACTATTATAGATTCATCAGCCATAGCAGGAACATATGCACCACCAGCAGTACAAGAGCCCATCACAACTGCAATTTGAGCAATTCCCTTAGCCGACATATTGGCTTGGTTGTAAAATATGCGACCAAAATGTTCTTTATCTGGAAATACCTCATCTTGCAGAGGTAAAAAAGCCCCACCACTATCAACTAGATAGATACATGGAAGATGGTTTTGCTCAGCAATTTCTTGTGCTCGCAGATGTTTTTTGACAGTCATGGGGAAATAAGTCCCCCCTTTGACCGTTGCATCATTGGCAATAATCATACATAGCTTGCCCCTTATATAGCCAATACCAGTAATGATACCAGCAGCTGGAGTTATATCATCATATAAATTATAAGCTGCAAATTGTGATAGCTCTAAAAAAGGTGAACCAGCATCAAGCAGTGTGCTAATTCTATCGCGAACAAGCATTTTTCCACGTTTTAGATGTTTTTCTTTGGCCTTGCTATTCCCTCCTTGAGTAATTTGTGTTAGTTTATCTTGCATATCAGCAACAATTTTAGTCATATTTTTTGAATTATCTAAAAAATCTTCACTTGTTACATCTATGTTACTTTTTATTATATTTTTTATATCCATTGACAAAAGCTCTTTTGATTTACTTTAAAACTATTTGATTTTATCTAACTGTAGGTATATTTGCAAAGAATATTGAGAATTTTTACACAGGATTTTATAGTTAATCTTTGACGTTAAGCATCAACTATGCTTTATTGTTTTTTGTAATTTTTAAAATTATTATTAAGTGGAGTGTAAATAAGCCATGTCAGATAGTTATATTTTTACCAGTGAGTCTGTATCTGAAGGACATCCAGATAAATTATGCGATAGAATATCAGATGAAATAGTTGATTTATTCCTGTCAAAAGAACCTGAAGCAAGGGTGGCGGCAGAATGTTTAGCCACGACCAATTTTTTAGCAATCGCAGGTGAAACAAGAGGCCCAGATTGTATTACTGCTGATATGATAGAAAATGTGGCAAGAAATGCTGTTAAATCAATTGGATATGAACAAACAGAGTTTCACTGGAATAAAATAGATGTTGAAGTTCGCTTGCATTCACAATCATCTGATATTGCAATGGGGGTTGATGCTAATGACAATAAAGATGAAGGGGCGGGCGACCAAGGAATTATGTTTGGTTATGCCTGTCAAGAAACTCCTGTTTATATGCCAGCACCCATTTATTATTCACATAAGATATTAAAAGCTCTAGCAGATGATAGACATGCGGGTATTTTAGATAAGTTAGGACCTGATTCTAAAAGTCAAGTCAGCTTAGAATATATTGATGGCAAACCAGTTCGGGCAAGCTCTGTTGTTGTATCCACACAACATAGCGAAGATGTAAGTCAAGCTGATATTTATGATATGGTTAAACCTTACATAGAAAAAACACTACCAGATGGTTGGATGTGCTCTGATGATCAATTACACATTAACCCAACGGGGCGTTTTGTAATTGGAGGACCTGATGGTGATTGTGGTCTTACAGGACGTAAAATAATTGTTGATACCTATGGTGGGGCAGCACCTCATGGGGGAGGGGCTTTTTCAGGAAAAGACCCAACAAAAGTTGATAGGTCAGCTGCATACGCTGCTAGATATTTGGCAAAAAATATTGTTGCATCTGGGCTGGCAGAGCGTTGTACAATACAGTTTTCTTATGCCATTGGTATCGCACAACCAATATCACTGCTTGTAAATACGCACGGCACAGGTAAGGTTTCTGATATTGAACTTGCAAAAGTGATTAAAAATATAATGGATTTAAGCCCAAGAGGGATAAGAGAACATTTAAAACTTAACCGACCAATATATGCAAGAACAGCAGCTTATGGACATTTTGGGCGTTATGCAGATAAAGATGGGGGATTTTCTTGGGAAAAATTAGACTTGGTTGATGAGCTAACATCTAGTTTGGGTTTTAAAGTGGCATAAGTTAAAAAATAAATGCAAAAAGAATATAGATTTTATGGAAGAAGACAGGGTAGAAAACTTAGCCCTAACAAAAAAACTGCAATAGATAATTTATTGCCTAAATATGAAATATCAAACAATTTTCTAGCACAAAATAGTAATATAGACCCAGTAGATTTTTTTGATTTTACTCCTAAAGAAATTTGGTTAGAAATAGGCTTTGGTGGTGGAGAGCATCTTGCAAAACAAGCTCTCAATAATCCAGATATAGGAGTGATTGGTTGTGAGCCTTTTATTAACGGAATATCTAGACTTTTAACAGAAATTGAAGACAAAAATATAAAAAATATTCGTATCTGGTCAGAAGATGCTAGAATAATTATGAATAAAATAAAGGCAAATACTATATCTCGCTGTTTTCTTTTGCATCCAGATCCATGGCCAAAGAAAAAGCACCATAAACGCAGATTTATTCAAGAAGAAACTCTAGATATGTTTGCAAATTTAATGATAAAAGGCTCTGAATTAAGAATAGCAACAGATGATAGTAATTTAGCTGATTGGATGTTAGATAAAATTTGGCATCATAAAAATTTTAAATGGCTAGCAAAAAAAGCCAATGATTGGAAAATACGCCCCAAAGATTGGCCAGAAACTAGATATGGGCAAAAACAACTAGCAGGAAAACCTGTTTATTTAAGATTTAAGAAAATTTAAATTATGACTTTTCATAGCAATATTGTTAAAAATTTATTACTAAAATTGCCCGCTGATAGGGCTCATGATATTGCTATTAAAATGATTAAATATAGTCCTGAATTTTTACTTAAAAATAAAAATATACCAGAAATTCCAACAGAAATTTTGGGTATCAAATTTAAAAATCCACTTGGACTTGCCGCAGGTTTTGACAAAAATGCTGAAGCTATTTTGGGGCTTAGTAATATGGGTTTTGGCTTTTTAGAGCTTGGCACAGTTACTCCTAAACCACAATTTGGCAATAAAAAACCTAGAATTTTTAGAGATAAAAATACTCTATCAATAATCAATAAAATGGGCTTTCCTAGTGTGGGGTTAAAAGAATTTAAAAAAAATCTTATAAAAAATAAAACCTCTAATATAGTTTTGGGCATAAATATAGGTAAAAATAAAAATACGTCAGGCGCAGATAATATTTATGCTGACTATCAAATATGTATGGACGAGCTATCAGATTTTGCAGATTATTTTGTTTTAAATATATCATCACCAAACACTCCTAATTTGCGAGATTTACAAAATTATGAAGCCTTAAATGATTTCTTAAAGGTAATTGATAAAAAACGTAGCCAAAATATTCCTTTATTTGTAAAAATAGCCCCAGATTTAAATAATAATGAAATAAATAAAATGGCAGAAGTTATAATGAATAATGGCTGTGATGGGGTGATTATTTCTAATACAACAGTTTCGAGGCCAAATATTTTAAAAGCAGATTTTGCTAAAAAACAAGGAGGTCTAAGTGGCGCATTATTACGAGATAATTCAACAGAAATGATTGCCAAATTTTATAAAATTACAGAAGGTAAATTACCAATTATTGGTGTTGGGGGTATATTTAGTGGTAAAGATATGTTCCAAAAAATATGTGCGGGAGCTTCACTTGTACAAATATATACATCTTTTATTTTTGGGGGAGCAGAAATAATTGAAGAAATTTTATTAGAATTTCTTGATATTTTACAAGAAAATAATGTAAAAGATTATAGAAATATTATAGGAATAGACAATAGGTAAAATTTTAGTTAATATGAAAAGATTATGAATACAGCTCATCTTGCAAAAATTAGAATAAAAACAGCCAACACTCAGGTAAAAAAGCAACAATCTTTTTTGCCTTATCCCCAGTTTATCAAAAAGCAAACAAAACACCCCATATCCAATAACAAAACCAATAGTTACACAACAAAACCTAAATTAAAACAAAAAAAATTATCTATTTTTTATGATTTTTTTGGACAAAATTCTTCTTTTATTTTGTTTAGTACCATTTTTAGCATGCTTGGCTTGGGGGCTTTGATATTGGTTGCAAGTTATATTGGAATAAATTATAGCTTACTTATTGGAAGTCTTGGCGGCTTATTTGGGGGTGGGGTGTGGTTGTATTATAAACAAAAACAATTTGAAATAGAAAAAAATAAAATAATATCAAATTATGAAAGATTGATTAGAGATACAGCAAAAAACAGGCAAGAAATTTTAGATATTAAGCAAAAACTAACAGATACAGGACTATCCGCAAAAAGGGTGCAAATGATAGCCTCTATGTCATCAACAGCGAAAAATAGCAAAATTGACATTCGAATATTAGACAGTATAATAGATAGCTTAGCCAAAATAGATGAAGATAAAAAAATAGACGATGATTTCATTGTTAAAAATCCAAAAATGTCCAAACCAAACTTAATTGTAAATAATAAAGATAAATATATAGAATATAGCCATTCTTTGGAAAATGTAGACAACGATTTATCTAATATATCCAATGATAAGTTACTACATTATGTATCAGAGGCGCTTAGAAATGATAAAATTGACTTATTTGTGCAGCCAATAGTTAGCCTGCCACAAAGAAAAAGACGCTTTTATGAAATGTATTCAAGAATAAGGATAGAAAAAAACAAACATATTCCAGCAGAATTATATATTGAAATAGCAAGGAAAAACAATATGTTAGCAGAGGTGGATAATCTACTACTTTTGCGTGGGCTAACTTTAATACAAACCGCAGATGCGGCTAATTTAAATAGATCATTTTTTTGTAATATTACACCTGCCACTTTGAATGATAACAAATTTATGGGGGATTTATTGGAGTTTATAACTCAATATAGAATTTTAGCGCCAAAAATTATTTTTGAATTAAATCAATTAGATATGGATAGAATTGATAGTGATATTTTAGCTATTTTAGATGGGCTTTCAAAGCTTGGCTGTAGATTTTCTATGGATAGAGTTAAAAAATTAGAATTTAATTTTAATAGGTTAGATAGCTGTCATATCAGATTTATTAAAATATCTGCCAAATTATTAGGGAGGAAATTAGATAAAATTGGTGGATTTTCTGAGTTAAAAAGGATTAAAGATGATTTGAGCTATAATGGAATAGATTTAATAGTAGATAAAATAGAAACTGAAGAACAATTAGTAAAATTACTAGATCTTGAAATAGATTACGGGCAAGGACATTTATTTGGCATACCAAAAGAGTGGATAAAAAAGCCAATATCTAATGTTTAATAGGTGATGAATATAAAAAAATATAATATTTTATAAAAATTACTTGACGTTAACTATATTTATACTTATTGTCCGCTATGTTATTTATATGGTTAGGGCCCTTAGCTCAGCTGGTAGAGCAACTGACTTTTAATCAGTAGGTCGCGCGTTCGAATCGCGCAGGGCTCACCATTTAAATCCC